>JBFJMP010000232.1:0-4766 GCA_041633895.1 Nitriliruptoraceae bacterium | reverse complement strand
CCAGCGCATCCCCGGCCGGCGGCGCCGCCGGCTGGTCGAGGTCGTCCTCGTCCGCCTTCTCGGGGCGACGGTCGGGCTCGCTGGACACGAGGGCGCGTTCGACGGGGCGGGTCAGCGCCGAGTACGAGGCGCGCTGCCACGTCCGGTCGACCGTACCGGTGAACTCGCGCAGGACGGGGTCCCCCGGTCCAGCGGGGGCCCCGTCCCAGACCAACCCCTCGGGCTCGTCCGGCACGACGGTCCACGTCGCCGCGTCACCGATCCGGGCAACGGCGGCGTCGAACGCCTTGTCCGTCGACTTCGGTCCGAAGGTGTCCGGCAGGTGGTCGGCCGACGCCCACGCCTGGTCGCGGTCGGTGAACAGCACCCGTCCGATGGCAGCGTCGAGGTAGCCCTTCTTGCCCTGGTTGAACCGGAACCACCACGCGACGACGCGGTGTTCGGCACGGGTCATGGCGACGTACAGCAGGCGCAGGAGTTCACCCGTCTGGTCGGCCTTGGCGGCGTCCTTCGCGCCCTGGTCCCCGGTGCCCAGGTCGACCGCCATCCGGCCCAGGGTGCGGTCGAAGTACTGGAAGGGTGGCGCCGCGGCACGTGGCGTGGCCATGAGGAACGGCAGGAACACGAACGGGAACTGCAGGCCCTTGCTGCGGTGCACCGTGAGCACCTGCACGGCGTGGGCGTCGGACTCGAGCCGACGTGCCCGCTGGTCGGGGGGCAGCTCGGTGGAGTTGTCCGCCTGGTCGAGCAGCCAACCGAGCAGGGACGACGGGCCCAGTCGTTCGCTGCTGCCCGCGTCGTGGAGCAGTTCGCCGACGTGTTCGAAGTCGGTCAGGTAGCGGTCGCCGCCGACCTCGGTGAGCAGGCGACCGATGAGGTTCGTGTCGCGGGCGATGGTCCGCATCAACGTGGCGACGCCGTGGGTCCGCAGCACGCGTGCCCAGTCGTGGGCGCGGTCGTGCATGGCGATCGCGTCCGCGTCGTCCGCCTCACCGACCTCGCGCGGGGAGGCGCCGACGAGGCGTGACAGGGCGAGGGCACGGACCTTCGGCGGCGACGCCGGGCGGTCCAGCGCCGTGAGCAGCAGGCCCCAGTCGTTGGCGGCGGGGGTGTCGAGCACCGACCCGACACCGTTGATCACCGCATGGACGCCACGGCGCGCCAGCACGTCCTTGACCATTGCCGCCTGGTCGTTGGAGCGGACCAGCACTGCGCAGTCGCCCGGCAGCACGGGCCGACCGGCGGCCGCGCCCCCGATGCGCGCATCCGACCGGAGCAGGCCGACGATCTGGTCGGCGAGGTCCTCGGCGATCGCGGTCCGGTTCCGGTCCGCCGCACCGCCATCGGGGGCGACGCGGAACTCGAGGCGCGCGGGTGGCAGTCCCGCCACGCGGTCGTCATCGTGGCGGGCGTCGACGGGACGCGACTGGATGCGCTCGTCGCCGAACGTGGTCCGGTCGAACAGGCCGTTGAGCGCCGCGACGAGGCTCGTGTCGGAGCGGTGGTTCGTGCCGAGCGTCGCCCGTGTGGTCGTCGAGTCCCCCACGGCGTCGAGGTAGGCGAACACGTCCGCTCCCCGGAAGGAGTAGATCGCCTGCTTGGGGTCACCGATGAGGACGAGCGAACTGTCCGCGAAGACGTGCTGGAAGATCTCCCACTGCACAGGGTCGGTGTCCTGGAACTCGTCGATGAGGGCCACGCGGTAGCGGCCGCGCAGGGCCGCGGCGATGGCGCCCCCGGCGTCCGGGTCCCGCAGCGAGTCCCGCAGGCGCACGAGCAGGTCGTCGAAGGTCACCACGCCCCGTGCCCGCTTGCCGGCCTCGAGGCGCCGGGCGACGTCGGCTGCGACGGCCGCGATGCGACGTGCCTTGTCGGGAGCCTGGTCGTCGTCGGGATCGGGCCGGATCGGCAGGTCGGGGTCACGCATGGACAGCGCCGCCGCCGCTCGCACGACCTGGTCCGTCGGTCGGTCGCCGTGGGCGGCATCGTCCTGCTCGTCGGCGTAGCTGCGAATGATGGCGTCGCGGGTGGCCGCGTCGAGGAGGTGGTCGATGTCGTCGACCAGGACGGCCGAACCGTCCACGTCGCCGACGTAGCCCGCGGACGCGAGGACGCGCTGGCAGAAGCCATGGATCGTCGTGATCGTGGCGGCGTCGAAGTCGGACAGGGCCGTGGACAACCGGCGCTCGGTGGTCGCCAGCACGTCGTCGTCGAACGGTGTGCCGTCAGCGCCCGCGAGGTGCTGGAGCACGAGGTCGTCGTGGTCGATCGGCGCCCCGGCGCGCACCCGGACGACGTGGCGGTGCGCCGCCGCGATGCGGGTCCGGATGCGATCGCGGAGCTCGGCCGTGGCGGCACGCGTGAACGTGACCACCAGAAGCTGGTCCAGTGGCGTCCCGTCGACCACGTGGCGGACGACGAGGGCGGCGATGGTCCACGTCTTGCCCGTGCCGGCGGAGGCCTCCAACGCGACCCGGCCGCTGGGCAGGGGGCCGTGCACGTCGAAGCGGGGCATCGTGAGGTCCGTCATCACCGTGCCTCCGTGGTCACGTCCGCGAGCACGGGTCGCCACAGGCGCAGTGCCAGGCGACCGAAGCGGCTGTCGTCGCGGCCGTCCCACCCGTCCCCGGCCTCGTCGGCGCGTGGCGGGATGGCCAGCAGGTCCTCGAAGCGCAGGTCGCCGAGCACCATCTGGGTGGCGGCGTCGAGCCGATCACCCCACTGGTTGGGCCACCCGGTGATCCACTCGTCCGCGGCCTTCTTGCAGGCGGCCTCGCGGTCGTCGGGCGCCCACGATCCCGCATAGGCACCGGAGGCGTTCTCGAAGAGCAGCAGTGGCGCCTCGTGGCCGCGGCGGTACAGGTCGAGCAGCATCGCGAGGTGGGACGTGGCACGGTCCCGGTCGTCCGAGGCCGCCACGCGCATGAGGCGGGCGCGCTCCTTGGTCCTGGCCTTGCCGCGCGTGACCACCAACCCGTCCACCTGCTGCCCCTGCGCGGTCAGCACCAACCACGACAACCACAGGCGCAGGCAGCGCTTGGGCGTCGGGCGGCCGTAGTCGATGCGCAGGATGAGGTCGTCGCGCAGGTCCTCGACGGCACCCACGATGCGGGTCCCACCGACGACGAGGTCGACGTCGGCCGGTGCACCGGCCTGCCCGATCGGGACGTCACCTGCGGCCTCCGCCAGGTCGTCGATCTGGGTCAGCAGGTCCGCCAACCAGTGCTCGCCGACGGCAGCGGGCGGCAGCGTCCCGCGTGCGCGCTCGGCACGAACCCAGTCGTCGAGGTCCCCCCGAAGCCGCGCCTGGAGCAGTCGCGTGCCGATGTCCCACCCTTCGAGGCCGCCGGGCCTGAGTTGGAGTTGGTCCTCGTTCGCGTTGGGGTCGTCGCGCAGGTTCACGCCGAGCACGTCGCGCAGGTAGCCCTGGATGGGATTCACGATGAAGCGAACGAGGTCCGACCACTCGACCGTGTCGGGCATGGTCCAGCCGCCCGGGAGGTCGTCCATGAAGCCACGCGGGACCACCGGACCGGCACCGGCGGCCACCGCCCCGGCGTGGGCGATCGGGTCGAACCCGAAGGGATCGCGCTGGTCGAAGGTGCGCGGGTCGGCACTGCGCAACGGGTGGTCGCGCACGACCGCCTGCCGGGCCGGGAGCGTGCGTCCGCCCTCGTCCTCGACCCGGGCGGTCGCGTCGAGCACGTCGAGCAGTTCGGCGACGGGGACGG
Organism: Nitriliruptoraceae bacterium; assembly: GCA_041633895.1. Lineage (GTDB taxonomy): Bacteria > Actinomycetota > Nitriliruptoria > Nitriliruptorales > Nitriliruptoraceae > JBFJMP01. The sequence continues at coordinate 1,035 of JBFJMP010000232.1, read as the reverse complement.
CGGGCGGCAGCTCGGCGTTCGTCCGTTCGTCGCGGGCGCGGTAGGTGATCACGAGGTGGTCCTGCGCCGACAGCACCGCGTCGAGGAGCAGTTGCCGGTCCTCGGTGCGTGGGTCCCGGTCGCCGACAGCCGGGTGGCGCGCGATCAGGTCGGCGCCGTTCGGCACGGTCCGGCGCGGGAACACGTCGTCGTCGAGGCCGAGCAGGCAGACGACGCGGAAGGGCACCGACCGCATCGGCACCAGCGTGCACACCGTGAGGTCGCCGGTGCGATGGTTGGCCCGGGACGGCCGCCCCTTGAGGCGATCGTCCAGCAGGCCACGGAACTCGGGCAGGGTCACGGGCACTGCCGGGGCGTCGTCGGCACCGGCATCGGTCAGCACGTCGTCCAACAGCCGGTCGAGCTGCGTGCGCTGCCACGCGTCGGCGTCGTCGGTGGCGGCCAACAGCGTGGTCGCCCCTGCGAGGTCGCGACACCAGTCGGCGATGGGGCGCGGCTCCGCGAGCGTGGTCGCGACGTGGGCGAGGCGGTCCACGAACTCGGCCACGCGCCCGGCGAGCGCCACGGCACCCCCCTCGACGTCGTCGAAGGGCAGCACGTCACGGACCAGCGCCGGGCCGTCCTCGGCCACGGCGACCCCCACGAGCAGGCGGTCCATCGCGCGCCGCCAGGTGTTGGCGTCGGTGGGCAGGTCGTGGGCCGCGCGATGGTCGGCGTCCATCCCCCACCGCACGTGCAGGTCCTCGACCCACTGCTGGAACGTGTCGAGGTCGGCGTCGCCGAACCCGAAGCGTTCACGGACGGGACCGCGGTGGGCCAGGTCGACGATGGCGGACGCCTCGAGGCGGGCGTCCGGCAGGGTCAGGATGTCCGCAACGGTCCGCAGCACGGGGTTGACCTGGCGCAGTGCCCGATCGGCGAGGCGCACGCGAATGTCCGGCAGGCCCGGGCGGTCGTCGGCGACGACGCCGTCGCCACGCACCTTCGCGTCCGCCCCGAACACGGCGTCCACGAGGGGCGCGTACGTCTCGACGT
>JBFJMP010000231.1:0-4767 GCA_041633895.1 Nitriliruptoraceae bacterium | reverse complement strand
GTCGGGATCGCACCCGAGCGCGTCGCTGATGACCTGCGAGCCGAAGCGCCGGGTGGCGACGTCGACGCCCTTGATGAGGCTGGCCAACACCGCGGAGTCAGGCACGTGTGCGCCCCACTCCCCCAACTGGCCCTCGATGCCGATGGACGGCACGGCGAGGACCACGACCTCGGCGTCGGTCAGGGCCTCCGCCGGATCGGCCGTGGCGCGCAGCGCCTCCGGCAGCTCGATGTCGGGCAGGTAGGACGGGTTCACGTGCTCGGCGTTCACCTGGTCCGCGATCTCCGGGCGGCGTGCCCACAGGACCACGTCCTCACCGGCGTCGTGGCACATCACCGCGAACGCGGTTCCCCACGATCCGGCACCCATCACGGCGACCTTGCCCATGCCTGCTCCCGAGGCGTCGAGTCCTGCGGACCCTACCGCCGCGATGGCAGCCCGTAGGCTGCCCGCATGGACGACCTGCTGTGCCTCGTGCCCCTGCGCTCCCCCGGCGACGGGAAGACGCGCCTGTCCCCGTCGCTGTCACGCGCCGAACGCGCCGCCCTGTCGGGGGCGATGCTCGCCGACGTGGTGCACGCGCTGCGGGGCGCCGACGTCCACCGGATCGTCGTCGCCGCCTCGGGTGACGCTGCTGCCGCGGCTGCGTCGGCACTCGGCTGCGACGTCCACCTCGACCCGCCCGACGTGACCACGCTGGACGGGGCGCTCGCCGCGGCGGCGCGACGCCACGCCGACATCCTCGACGACGTGCTGGTCGTCCAGGCCGACCTGCCGCTGCTCGCGCCCGCCGACATCCGGGCGCTGCTGTCCGCCGACGCCCCGGTCGTCGTGGCGCCCACCTCGGACGGCGGGACGTCCGCCCTGCTGCGGCGCCCCGGCAGCGTCATCGGCACCTCCTACGGGCCGGCGAGCGCCCGCTGCCACATCGACCTCGCCGAGGCCGCCGGCATCCGACACGCGCTCGTCGAACGCCCGGGGCTGGCCACGGACGTGGACACGCCGGACGACCTCCACGGCCTGCGCAGCGCCGCCGTCGGGGCGGCCACGCGGTGCGTGCTCGACCACCTCGGCGAAGGCAGTCAGCCGCGCCGGCGGTAGAGCAACAGCGCGGCGATCCCCGCCAGCGCCCCGAGCGCGAAGGTCGCGAGCAGCAGCAGGATCAACGGCACGCCACCGGTGAGCTCGTTGCCCCCCGGCAGCACACGGATCTCGCTGCGCCCGAAGACCCAGCTGAACTCGACCGCCTGGCGGTTGGCGATCCCGAAGGCGACCAGGAGCACGCCGACGACGGCCAGCACCGTGCGCCACACGCCGACGCGGATCTGGTGGAGCCGGGACGGACCCCGGACCTCCGCCGCCTCGTCCCGATTCTTGTCCCTGCCCTGGTCGTCCTGCATGCGCGTGCTCCTGTGCGACGCCTGAGTCTTCCACTCGGGCGGCTACGCTGCGGCCCATTGCCGCATCATCCGCAGGAGACCGTTCCATGCCGCAGGGCACCGTCAAGAGCTTCGACCCGGCCACGGGCGCGTCCGTGCTCGTCGACGACTCCCTCGCGGAGTTCACGGTGGACGGCGAGGCGTTCGCCGCCTCCGGCCTCCTCGAACTGCGCATCGGTCAGCGCATGCGCTACGAGGTCACCAAGGACGGCGACGGCGAGCGCGTCACGAACCTGGACATCGTCAGCCTCTGACGACGCCGACCGCTCAGGCGGCCGGAAGGGTGTTCAGGATCAGCGCCGTACGCGTGATGACGCCCCGGTCCGGGCTGACGCCGTTCTCCTCGGCCCACTCACGGGTGGACTCCAACGCGTCACGGAGGGTCTGGGTGACGTCGGGTGCCGTCGAGCCGTACTCGGCGATGGCGGCACTGGCGACGGCGTCGTGGCCCATCTCCACGAGTTCGCGGGTCAGCGCGTCCGCGTCGGGCTCGTCCCGCCATGCGAGTGCGCACGCGGCGTGGAACGCGGACGACTCGAAGTCGCCCTCGCAGGAGATGATCGCGAGGTGCATGAGGGCCTTGGCGGACACGCGGTCCTCGTCGGCGACGGCGGCCACGAGCGGCGCCCAGCCGTCGAGGTCCTCGTCGCGGAACAGTGGCGCCTTCAACTCCAGGTGCTTGGCGCGCACGCCCACGTTGACGTGCACGTCGAGGTCATCGGGTGCGTCACCGTCCGCGAGCCAGGCCGCGAGGGGCCGTGCCTGCTCCCAGTAGGCCGCCACGTCGCCCGCGCGTGCGGACGCCGGTGCCGCCAGCGTCTTCTTCGGATCCACCGAGTAGACGACGTGCCCCGCGCCGTGCTCGCCGACCTGCGTGCGGGCGTGGTCGAGCGAGAGGTACGCGGACACGCGCCGGCCGTGCGCGAACGCACCCGGGGCAGCCGTGTCGAAGTCGCCCAGCGGACCGACGAGTGGGGACACGTCCGCGCGCGTACGCAGTCCCTCCTCCTCGATGATCGGCAGTCGAGCGGGCAGGGTCAGGTGGTGGACGTCAACGCGGGCCACGGGCGGTCCGTTCGGATGGGGGTCAGGTGGAGAGGGTCGGGGTGGGACGGTGGTGAGGTGGTGCCGCGTCAGTGGCGGCGGTCGACCTCGGCCTCGAGGCGTCCCAGTTGTGCCTGTGCTCGCTCGAGGTCGGTGCTGCCCCCGCCCGAGATGGCGGCCAGCCGGCTCTGCCAGCGGGCGCGTTGCTCGTCGGACACGGGTGCTGCCTCGACCTGTTCACGCACGGACCGCAGGCGGGCCGCGAAGGACAGGAACTCGTCCGCATCCACCAGCGAGCCCCGCTCCGGCGAGCCAGGATCCGGGGTGGCTGGTGAGGGTGTCAAACGGAGCTCCTCACGGATGCGGCCGACGGCTCGTATCGTAGCCAGCATGAGCAGCTCGCCCCCTGACCCTTCTGCCGAGCCTCGCGCCGCGGACGATCCCGCGCTGCACCCGGCGCCGGCAGGGTTCACCCTGTCCCGGGCCACCCACGGTGACCTCGGCGACGTGACCGAGCTGTACCGACGCGCGGAACTGGACCTGTCCGGTGAGGTCACGATCCGTCCGGAGGACATCCGCTACCGCTGGCTCGACGGCGGCCTCGACGACACGCTGCTGATCCGCGACGACACCGGCGACCTCGTCGCCTACGCGGAGTTCCACGAGGACACGGACCCGTGGACCGACGAGCTCGACCTCTACCTCGACGCGCGCGTCCACCCCGACCGGACCGGCGAGGGCCTGGCGACGTTCATCCTCACGCGTGCGGAGGAGCGCGCGCGGCTCGCAGCCCGGCGGCGCGGCGACGACCACGCGATCCTGCGCACCACCGTCGTGGACCTCGACGCACGCGCGTTGGCCTGGCACGAACGCCGCGGATTCCGCTTCGTACGCCACTTCCTCCAGATGCGCCTCGACCTGACCGCCGCTCCCCCGGCCCCCGTCTGGCCGGAGGACGTGACGCTGGCAGCCGTGGACCGCGCGGGACTGCGGGCCGTCTGGCAGACGCACCAGGCCGCCTTCGCCGACGTCCCGACGCACCTGCCCCTCACGTACGAGGAGTTCGTCGACCAACGGATCGACCGCGACCCCGACCACGACCTGTCCCTGTGGTGGGCGGCGATGGCCGGCGACGTCGTCGTCGGAGTCCTCGTGGGGCGGGCCACGACGCCGGAGGGCGCCGAGTCCGGCTACATCCGCGACCTCGCCGTCCTGCCGGGTTGGCGCCGGTCCGGGGTCGGGATGGCGCTGCTGCGCACGGCCCTGACGGCCTTCTGGGAACGGGGGTTGACCGGCGTGGCGCTCGAGGTCGACGACGTCAGCCTCGACGGGGCGACGGCGCTGTACGAGGCAGCGGGCATGCAGATCGTGCGTCGCCGTGACGTCGTCGAACTGGACGTCCACGTCCAGCCGTGAGCCCGTGCCCTGGTCAGGCGGGCGGGGCGCCGGGCACCGGGACGAGTTCGACGTCGTCGTGGTTGGGGTCCTCGGCGTCCGCCTCCTCGATCTGGTCGCGGCGGATGCCCAGCAGGAACAGCACGGCGTCGAGGTAGGGCAACGACAGGGCCGTGTCCGCCGCGTCGCGGACGACCGGCTTGGCGTTGAACGCGATGCCGAGGCCGGCGAGGGCGAGCATGTCCAGGTCGTTGGCCCCGTCACCGACCGCGACCGTCTGCTCGAGCGGGATCTGGGACTTCTCGGCGATCTCACGCAGGACGCTGGCCTTGCCGGCGCGGTCGAGGATCGCCCCGACGAGGTTGCCGGTCAGGACCCCGTCCACGACCTCCAACTCGTTGGCCCGGGCGTGCTGTGCCCCGACCTCGGCCGCGATGTCCTCGACGATGCTCTGGAAGCCGCCGGACACCAACGCGACCTCGTAGCCGAGCCGGCGCAGGGTGCGGACGAAGGTGCGTGCCCCGGGCGTCAACCTGACGCGGGCTCGCGTGCGGTCGAGGGCAGCAACGGGGGTGCCGGCGAGTTTGGCGCAGCGGGCACGCAGCGACGCCTCGAAGTCGAGCTCACCGTTCATCGCCTGGTCGGTGATGGCCCGAACCTCGTCGAGGCAGCCGGCCTCCTCGGCGAGGAGCTCGATGACCTCGTCCTGGATGATCGTCGAGTCGACGTCCATCACCACCAACCGCTTCGCGCGGCGCTCGAGGCTCTCGCGCTGGACGGCCACGTCGATGTCCTGCGCGGCGGACGCGTCCACGAGGTTGCTGCGCAGGCTCGCGAGGTCGCCACCGACGACCACGAACTCGAACGAGGTGACCGGGTAGCGGCTCAG
>JBFJMP010000230.1:0-4783 GCA_041633895.1 Nitriliruptoraceae bacterium | reverse complement strand
CGCCCCCCCCACCACCCTCTTCCATGTCGCCGCGCTCGACCCGAACGACGCCCCACCACCTCAGACGGAGACCCACATGCGCATCGGCATGGTCCAGATCATCGACGGCGAGCCCGGCCGCGGGCTCGAGTACGTGCAGGCGACGGCGGCACGGATGGAGGAACTCGGGTTCGCCCACTACTGGGCGCCCGACCACGTGGTCTTCTTCGACCAGTACCTGTCGTCGTACCCGCACAGCGAGGACGGCACGTTCGGGTTCAAGAAGGACCAGGGACTGCTCGAGCCGATGATGGTGCTCCAGGCGGCAGCCGCCGTCACCGAGACCATCGAGCTCGGCACCTCGGTCGAGATCATCACCGAGCGCAACCCGGTGGTGCGCTCCAAGCACGTCGCCACGCTCGACCACTTCAGCAACGGACGCTTCCTCTACGGCGTCGGCATCGGCTGGTCGAAGGAGGAGTACGCCGCAGTCGGCGTCCCATGGGAGCGCCGCGGTGAGCGCGCCGACGAGTACCTCCAGGCCATGAACGCCCTGTGGACCCAGGACCGGGCGAGCTTCCACGGCGAGTTCGTCGACTTCGAGGACGTCGTCGCGTTCCCCAAGCCCGTGCAGCAGCCGCGCCCCCCGATCCTCGTCGGCGGCATCACCCGCGCAGCCATCCGACGCGCGGTCGTCCACGGCGACGGCTGGTACGGCTGGAAGCTCTCCCTCGACGAGGTCGACGAGAAGCTCGCCGTCCTCGACGAGGAGCTCGCGGCCGTCGGCAAGGACCGCGACGCCACCCGGATCATCGTCGGCATCCCGCATGCGGGTGACCCCGCGGACCTCCTCGAGTACGTGCGCGGACTCGAGAAGCGCGGCGTCGACGACTTCGTCGTGGGGGCCAGCCTGTCCCGCCGCCGCTGGGACGAGCAGGTCACCTCCTACGCGCAGGCCCTCGACGTGCGCAGCCCGGCATGACGGCGTCCGACCTCGAGCTCACGCCGGACGAGCGCGACCTCGCTCGCCGCGTCCACGAGGTGGGTCGCGACACCCTGCTGCCCATCGCCCACGACTGGGGTGAACGACACGAGATGTGTCGTGACCTCATCCGGGCGATGGCGGACAACGACCTCTTCGGGCTCAACATCCCGGCGGAGTACGGCGGCCGGGGCGGCGACCACCGGTACTCGGTCCTGCTGTGCCTGATCCGCGAGACGCTCGGCCACCTCGACCCGGTCGTCGACTTCCACTTCGGCCTGCAGGGCCTCGGCACCGCGGCCATCGTGCGGCAGGGCAACGACGAGCAGCGCGCGGAGTACCTGCCCTCGCTGGTCGCGGGTGAGCGGATCTTCGCGTTCGTCCTCACCGAGCCACACTCTGGCTCGGACGTGCTCGGAATGCGTACCCGGGCCAGCCGAGACGGGGACGGGTGGGTGATCGACGGCTCCAAGACCTTCATCTCCGGCGTGCCGGACGCCGACGTCCACGTCGTGCTGGCACGGACGGGGGAGGCCGAGCGGGGCAAGGACATCACGGCCTTCCTCGTCGAGAAGGGCACGCCCGGCATGACCGGGCGCCAGGACCTGACGCTGGGCGCCCCGCACGCGATCGGCACCCTCGAGTTCGACGGCTGCCGGGTTCCGGACAGCGCCGTGATCGGCGAGGTCGACCGGGGGTTGGCCGTCGCGTTCGGCACCCTGGAGGTCTACCGGCCGTCCGTCGGCGCGCTGGCCGTCGGGATGGGCCGACGGGCCATGGAGTTGGCCCGCGACGTCGTCACCGGCCGCGAGGCCTTCGAGCGTCGACTGGTGGACTTCGAGGCCGTGCGCGCGACCCTCGCCAGGCGCCACGTGGACCTCGCGGGCTCCCGCCGACTGGTCTATCGCGCCGCCGCGAACCGCGACGCCGGTCTGGACACGACCCGTGAGGCCGCCATGGCCAAATTGCGGGCGACCGAGACCGCCATCCACGCCGTCTACGACGCCCAGCAGCTGCACGGCGGTCGCGGCGTGCTCGTCGGCAGCGAGGTCGAGGCACTCGCACGCCATGCCCGTCAGGCCACGATCTACGAGGGCACGTCCGAGATCCAGCGCGGGATCATCGCGCGCAGTGAGTTCGCTCGACTCCGCGCCGGTGCCGCCATGGGCCCGACGTCCGGTCCGGGGCGCGACGCGATCGGCGCGCTGCGTGGCGCCTTCGACGACCTCGTCCGGTGGCTCGCGGACGAGGAGGTGCACCGCCACCAGACGGTGCAGTACCGACTCGCCGACGCAGCCGTTGCGGTCGACGTGGCCGAACGCCTCGACGACGAGGTGGCCGTGGCGGGGGACACCCTGCTGGCCGAGGCCGTTGCCGGCGTTGCCCTGCTCGACGCGGTGGACGGCCTCTCCTCCGTGCGCCGCGAACTCGATCGCCGCGTGGGCGTCCCCGCCGGACTCGGCATCGGACCCGACGTCCAACGTTCCAGCGACGACCTGCTGCTGACCGTGGCCGACACGCTGCTCGCGGAGGACGTCGTCCATGTCTGAGGTCCCCACGGCCCCACTGCTCGCCGGTCCGGTGCGGTCGCCGCAGGCTCGCTACGGCGGCACCCTGCGCGAGACCAGCGTGCTGGACCTCGCGGTGCCCGTGGCCCAGGAGGCACTGCGACGCGCCGGAGTCCCGGCGGAGGCCGTCGACCAGGTCGTGCTGTCGTGCCGTCACCAGGCGGGCAACGGGCCCAACCCCGGCCGCACGCTGGCCGTCCGGGCGGGCTGCGACGTCTCCGTCACGGCGCACACCGTGAACATGGCGTGTGCCTCCGGGCTCAAGGCCGTCGCCCTGGCGGCCCAGGCCGTCCGGCTCGGCGACGCCGACGTGGTCCTCGTCGTGGGGGCCGACAGCATGAGCACGATCCCGTACTACGGGCCGTCCTCGCTGCGATGGAACGGCCTCAAGCACGCCGACGTGACCTTCGTCGACGGTTGGAAGGACGGACTCGATCCGTTGTCCGGTGTGTCCATGGGGATCACCGCCGAGAACGTCGCGGACCGCTACGGGATCGAACGGGAGGCGCAGGACGCCTGGGCCCTGCAGTCGCACCAACGCGCTGCCGCGGCGTGGGACGCCGGACGCTTCGCGGACGAGGTCATGCCCGTCGACGTCGACGGCACGGTGCTCGAGGTCGACGAGACGGTCCGCCGCGACAGCACGGCCGAACGCCTCGCCCGGCTGCGCCCGGTCTTCGCCGATGATGGCGTCGTGACCGCCGGCAACGCCAGCCAGATGGGTGACGGGGCGGCCGCCGTCGTCGTCCTGTCGGACGCTGCTGCCGAACGCCTCGGCGTCGAGCCAGCCGGCCGCTTCGTGGACATGGTCGAGGTGGGCGTGGACCCGGAGGTGATGGGGATCGGACCCGCGGTTGCGGCCCCCCTGTTGCTGGAGCGCCAGTCGCTCGCGGTCGACGACATCGACCGTTGGGAGATCAACGAGGCGTTCGCCGCCCAGATCGTCCAGAACGTGCGCGCGCTCGGCCTCGACCCGGCGCGGGTCAACGTCAACGGTGGCGCCATCGCCCTCGCGCACCCGACCGGTCAGACGGGCACGCGCCTGGTCGTGACGATGCTCCATGAACTGGCCACGACGGACGCCGAGCGCGCCGTCGTCAGCCTGTGCGTCGGTGGCGGCCAGGGCGTCGCCGCGCTGGTGACCCGGCCGTGACGGCCCCGCCTGCCACCGCCCGGGTGATCGGCCTCGGGGTGATGGGCCGGGGGATCGCCCGCCTCCTCGCGGGCGCGGGCGTGGCGGTGTCGGTCGCCGACGCCGACGCCGAGCGGACCGCCGCTGGCCTCGCGGCGCTGCAGCGCGAAGCGGAGGCGGACGGGGCGCCGGTCGACGTCACCGCCGTCGCGCTCGACGCCTCGGCCGACGTGGACCTGATCGTCGAGGCCACCAGCGAGAACCCACAGGTCAAGGCGGGCGTCGTGGCCACCATGGCCGCGATCGCCGGCCCGGACACCGTGCTCGCCACCAACACGTCGTCGCTGAGCGTCGACGAGCTCGGCCGCTCGAGCGGCGTGCCCGAACGCTTCCTCGGCCTGCACTTCTTCAACCCGCCGACGCGCATGCCGTTGGTCGAGGTCGTTGCGGGCACCTGGTGTGACCCCGACGTCGTCGATCGGGCGACCGGCTGGGTCGTGGCCATCGGACAGCAGGCGGTGCGCAGCGTCGACGCGCCCGGCTTCATCGTGAACCGCGTGTGCCGCCCCCTGTACGGCGAGGCGCAGCGGCTCGTCGAACTCGGCGAGCGCCCCGCCGTGATCGACCTGCTCGCCCGACGGGTGCTCGGCCACCGGATGGGGCCGATCGAGACGCTCGACCTCGTCGGCCTCCACGTCCACGTTGCGTCCTGCGACACGGCACGCGGTGAGTTCGGCGATCCTCGCTACGGCCCTGCCCAGCTGACCCGTCGGCTGGTTCGTGCCGGGGCGACCGGGCGCGCTGCGGGGCGTGGCTTCTACGACCACACGACCGACCGCCCCTCGGTCCAACAGGCGGCCGCGCTGCGGCCGGCGACCGGGACCGCGGTCCAGGTCGTCGAGGCCGGGGCTGTCGGCGACCCGCCGCAGGTCCCCGACGCGGCGATCGTGCGCTGGCGCCAGGACGGTCCCGTGACCGACCCGGCCGTCGCCGCCGTGCGACAGCTGGCCACGTCCGGGCATCGCGTGATGGTCGACTCCTCGGACGGCCGTTGGGGCGCCGACCTGCCGCCCGGTGCCGACTGGGTCCATGTCCACGACGGTGTGGAGGGGCCCGTGGTCG
>JBFJMP010000229.1:0-4796 GCA_041633895.1 Nitriliruptoraceae bacterium | reverse complement strand
GGGCACGGCCACAGGACGGGCAGGACACGACGTCGAGGCCTCGCTCGCGCAGGTGGAGCGACTCGAGGATCCCGATCCCGACCTTGACCTCCTCGACCGGATCGGTGGACAGCGACACCCGGATGGTGTCACCGATCCCCTCGGCGAGCAGCGCGCCGATGCCGACGGCCGACTTGACCGAGCCGGTCTTGAGCGGACCGGACTCGGTCACGCCGAGGTGGAGCGGGTAGTCGCAGGCCTCGGCGAGCAGGCGGTAGGTCTGGATCATGACCCAGGGATCGGAGTGCTTCACCGAGATCTTCGTGTTGAAGAAGTCGACGTCCTCGAGCAGGCGGACCTCGCGCATGGCCGACTCGACCATGGCCTCCGGGGTCGGACCACCGAACTCGTCGAGCACGTCCTGCTCCAACGAGCCGCCGTTCACACCGATGCGGATCGCGCAGCCGGCGTCCTTGGCGAGGTCGCCGATGACCTTGACCTTCTCGTGCTTCTTGATGTTGCCGGGGTTGATGCGCACCGCCGCGCAACCGGCCTCGATCGCCGCGACCGCGTACTTCCACTGGAAGTGGATGTCGGCGATCACCGGGATCTGCGCGTGCGAGACGATGTCGGCCAGGGCTGCGGCATCCTCCTGCCGCGGGACCGCGACACGGACCAGGTCCGCGCCCGCCGCCTGCACCATGGCGATCGCCTGCAGGGTCGCGTCCACGTCGTGGGTCGGCGTGACCGTCATGGTCTGCACGCTGATCGGGGCGCCGCCGCCCACCTCGACGGGACCGACCGTGATGCGCCGGGTCTGACGGCGAGTCGGACCGATCGGGGCGTCGGCCGGCACGCCGCCGGAGCTGACGATGGGCAGGCTGGTGGCCACGCGCGAACCTCGGTTGGTCGAACCCTCGGGGTGGGGCACCACGAGGCTACCGGCGACGGGACGAACCCACCCTTGCTGCCGTCGGCCGGCCGGACGTTAGGGTGATCCGAGGTGCGGGGGGTCGCTCGGCTGCTTGTTCCTGACGTCTGGTGGCGCGTCATCGTGGCGGGCCGAACGGTTGGGAGCGGGCAGATGCAGATCACGGTTCGAGTGAGCCTGGGCCACCTGGTGACGATGGCGGCGTTGGCAGCGGTGCCGATGCTGGTGTGGTGGGCGACACCGGCCCAGTCGCAGGCGGCGACGCCTCCGGCACTGGGCGACTACGCGTTCCTGGCGCGGGCCGGGAACCCCGTCGATGCGCTGGCCGCCAGTGCGGTTGCCGGACAGCTGGGAGCGCCGGTGTACCTGTCGGGGACCGACCGCCTCGATGAGGAGGCCGCGCAGGGGCTGGTCTCGACCGCACCGCAGGTCGTGATCCTGGCGGGGGGCACGAACGCGCTGTCGCCGACGGTGGCGCAACAGGTCGCGGAGTTGTTGCCGGACGCCGAGGTACGACGGATCGGCGGGGCGGGCCGGACCGAGACTGCACGGCTGCTGAACGAGGTGCCGCGCGAGCTCGGCCTGATCCGGCCAGTGGTCGCAGGTGGCACCGTGGCCGGGGACGTCGGTGTCGATGGGGCGTTGACCGTGGCTGGCACGGACGTCGGGGCGACGTTGGCGGCGCTCACGGCCCGAGTGGACGGTCTGGAGACGGACCTGACTGCCGCGCAGGAGCGGATCGACTCGCTGGAGGCGACGCTGGCTGGGGTCTCCCGCGACGGAGACACGCTGACGTTGTCGGGGATGAACGTGCAGCTGGTCAACGGCGAAGGGAGCACCTCGGCGATGAACGGCCTGGGCAACCTGATCGTCGGCTACAACCAGCAGGCTGAGCCTGCGGCGGCCCGTACGGGATCGCACTACCTGATCGTCGGGGACCGGAACGAGTGGACGTCCTACGGCGGGATCGTCGCCGGCCTCCTCAACACCTCGAGCGGTCCCTACGCGACCGTGACGGGTGGGCGTGACAACACGGCCAGTCGGTCGTACGCGGCCGTGTCGGGCGGACAGTCCGGTACCGCGAGCGGCTTCGGCGCCGCTGTGTCCGGCGGGTTCGGCAACATCGCCAGCGGGAGCCAGAGCATGGTCGGGGGCGGTGAGCTCAACGAGGCCACCGGACGCTACGCGACCGTGTCCGGTGGGGAGCAGAACCGCGCGCAGGCGGAGGCCGCCTCCGTGTCGGGTGGGTTCCTGAACGCTGCCTCGGGCCATTGGTCGGCGATCGCCGGCGGTTACCTCAACGTGACCGACGGCGTGTTGACGGCGGTCGCAGGGGGTGTCGGCGGCAGCGTGCCCGACGACTACGACTCGCGAATCGGGAACACGGACTTCCCCGACAGCCTCTTCGGGTGATCGGACCCGCCTTGCCGTCCTCAGCCGGCAGGCATGGCAGCATGGTCACCGCGCCGTGACCCGGTGTGGCAACGATCGACAAGGTTCGACATGACGCAGACCCATCCGCCCGCATGGCATCCCGACCCCTCTGGCCGCTACGACCTCCGTTGGTACGACGGCACCCAGTGGACGGCGAACGTGTCCGTCAACGGCCAGCAGCTGGTCGACCCCGACGGCAACGGGGCGACCGTCGTGCCGACGGGGTCCCAGACACCCGAGAAGGTGCAACGCCAGGTCCAGCAGCAGGCAGGCATCACCCCCGGCACGGCTGGCGTGGGCGGCGGCACGGTGTTCGACGAACCGGTGCTCGTGGTCAACCAGAAGGCGAAGTTGATCGAGGTCAACAACGAGTACGCCGTCTACGACCAGGCGGGCACGCAGATCGGCGCCGTCCGCCAGGTCGGCCAGTCCAAGGCCAAGAAGATCGCGAGGGTGCTGCTCGACGTCGACCAGTTCATGACCCACCGCCTCGAGGTCACGGACATGACGGGGCGGACGCTGCTGCGCATCACCCGGCCCGCAAAGCTCATCAAGTCCACGGTCATCATCGAGGACGCCGCCGGCAACGAGATCGGCCGGATCGTCCAGCAGAACATGGTCGGGAAGATCCGCTTCGACCTGCAGGCCGGCGGTCACAGCGTCGGGAGCCTCAACGCCGAGAACTGGCGCGCGTGGGACTTCGCCATCCAGGACGTGACCGGCACCGAGGTCGCCCGCATCAAGAAGACCTTCGAGGGCCTCGCCAAGACGATGTTCACGACCGCCGACAACTACGTCGTGCGGATCCACCGCCCACTGCAGGATCCACTGCGTGCGCTCGTCGTGGCCTCGGCGCTGTCCGTGGACACGGCCCTCAAGCAGGACTCACGCGGCCTGTCGTGACCCCGTCACTGCAGGACGATCGGGTTCGTGATGTCGAGCCAGATCAGGGCGAGTGACACCACCCCGAAGATCACGATCACGGGCAGGGCCACGGCCGCGACGGCCCGCGGGTCGACCGAGAAGTCGGCCCCACGCCCGCGGCGGCGGCGGACCGCGTTGACGGAGCGTTCGATGGCCAGCACCGCGAGGTGGCCGCCGTCGAGGGGCGGAAGCGGCAGCAGGTTGAACACCCCGATGAACACGTTGATCGACGCGATCATCAGCAGCAGGGGCAGCACGCCGTACTCGGCGGCCTGCGCCGTCACGTCGCCGGCGCCGACGATCGAGATCGCGCCCGTGGGATCACGCTCGGCCTCCCCCGAGACCTGCTGGAACAGCGCCCCGATGCCCTCGGGGCCGAACACGCGCCCCACGGCGGTCAGCGATGCCTGGATCTGGCGGGGCACCGACGCCTGACCCACGAAGGTCTCGTACAGGGCGTCCGAGAAGGTCGCCCGCTCACGTGCCAGGCGTGCGGTGAAGCCCGCCAGCCCGAACGTCTCCCCCGTCGCCTCGTCCACCAAGGCCGAAGGCGTGAGGGTCATCGCCACCTCGGCACCGTCGCGGAGCACGACGACCTCGGTCGGCGTGTCCGGCCGTGACCGCACGACCTCGCGGAACTCCTCGAAGGTCGTCGCCTCGACGCCGTTCACCGACACGAGTTCGTCGCCGCTGAGCAGTCCCGCCTCCTCGGCCGCCGAGCCGGACTGCACCTCGTTGACCACGGGCTCGGTGCCCACCACCTGGGGGATGAACAGGACCGCGCCGAACAGCACGACGATGGCGATGGTGAAGTGCATCGCCGAACCGGCCGCCAGCACGATGGCACGCTGCCAGGCCGGGCGGTCGTGGAAGAAGCGGCCCTCGTCACCGGAGACCAGCCGGTGCTGCAGGTCGCCGAGGCGCCCGGTGTCACTGGTCTCGGTCGCGATCACCTCGACGAGGACGGGGCGCACGTCGTCGGGAACCGGGGACTGGGGCAGGTTGCGGCGGATGCGATCCACCATGCGTGCGCGCACGGCGGCAGGCGTGCCGCGTTCCTCGAGGATGTGGGCCAGGCGCTGCCATGTGGTGTCGGGCAGGGCCGGGACGTCGAGCACGTCGACGCCAGCCAACCTGGCCGCCCCCTGCCGGTCCGTCGCGATCCGTTCGGGGTCGAGCAGTTCGTCGACCAGTGGCCGGCGTCGCTCGTCGACCGGCGACATGCCGAGGATGCGGACGAAGCCACCGGCGGGGATCGCCTTGACGCCGTACTCGGTCTCACCGCGGCGGAGCGACCACACGGTCGGACCGAAGCCCAGGAAGAAGCGGTCCGCGCGCATGCCGAAGCGACGGGCGGAGGCGAAGTGCCCCCACTCGTGCAGCATGATCGAGGCCAGCAGCGCGACGATGAAGATCGTCACGGCGATGGAGCCGTTCACCCCGCCCTCCGTTCGATGAGTTCGTCGGCGCTCCGGCGCGCCGCCCGGTCCGCCGCGATGACGTCGTCGACGTCCCGCGGCATCCCCAT
>JBFJMP010000228.1:0-4802 GCA_041633895.1 Nitriliruptoraceae bacterium | reverse complement strand
CAAGCCGGTCGGTGGGCAGTTGCTCGACCTACTGCTCAACGGTGCCGCCCCGTCGCCCGCACCTGCCGTGACAACACCCCCGCCCGACGCCCCGTCGCTGGCCACGCTCGAGGCCAAGCTCGACGCGGTGCTCGAACAGGTCCAGTCCCCCACGTCTCCCTGATGCCCCTCTCTTCACACCCCACGAGGTCCTGACCATGCCTGTCGGCAGCCCCTTCACCGAGGAACACGACGCACTGCGCGCCTCGATCCGCCGCTGGGTCGACGACGAACTGGTCCCGCACGTCGAGACGTGGGAGGACGAGGAGTTCTTCCCCGACACCGTGTTCCGCCGCGCCGGTGAGCTCGGCTTCCTCGGCCTGTCGATGCCCGTCGCGGACGGCGGCCACGGCGGCGACTACTGGGCCACCGTCGTCTTCCTCGAGGAGATCGCGCGGTCCTCCGGGTCGATCGGCATGGCGCTGGCGGTCCAGACCGACATGGCGACCCCACCCATCCGCCAGTTCGGCACGCCCCAGCAGAAGGCCGACTACCTCGAGCCGGCACTGGCGGGCACGAAGATCGGGGCGATCGGGATCACCGAGCCGGACGCGGGCTCGGACGTCGCGGGCATCCGTACGCACGCCGAGCGCACCGACGACGGCTGGATCCTCAACGGCTCCAAGACCTTCATCACCAACGGGGTGCGCGCCGACTTCGTGACCATGGTCGTACGCACCGCCCCGCGCGACGCATCGTCGCCGTGGTCGGGCATCTCGCTGTTCCTCGTCGACACGGACCTGCCGGGCTTCTCGGTGTCCAAGAAGCTGGACAAGCTCGGCATGCGCTCGTCCGACACGGCGCTGCTGTTCATGGACGACGTGCACCTGCCCGAGACCGCGCTGCTCGGCACCGAGCACGAGGGCTTCAAGCAGATCATGTGGGAGCTGCAGGGTGAGCGCCTGGCTGCGTCGATCCTCGCCGTGTCGGGAGCCCAGCGCGGACTGGAGGCCGCGCTCGACTACGCCCGCCAGCGCGAGGCGTTCGGGCGCCCGATCGCGAAGTTCCAGGCGGTCAAGCACCGGCTGGCCGAGATGGCCACGTCCATCGAGGCCAACCGACGCCTGCTGTACGACTGCTGCGACAAGTGGAACCGCGGCGTCTACGCCACCAACGAGATCGCGATGGTGAAGCTGTCGAGCGCGCAGCTCGCGTGCGAGGTCGCCACCGAGGTCATGCAGGTGTTCGGCGGCAACGGCTACAGCGAGGAGTTCCCGATCGAGCGCGCCTGGCGCGACGCCCGCATCGGCCGGATCGGGGGCGGCGCCGACGAGGTGCAGCGCCAGATCATCGCCCAGCTCATGGGCCTGTGAGGAGCGACGACATGATCACACTCGACCCGCACGCCAACACCACCGAGTCGGCCCTGCCGCTGTTCAGCGCGGAGCACGACGCCTACCGCGAGGCGGCCCGCGCATTCGTCGCCGGCGAGATCACCCCGCACGTCGAGGAGTGGGAGGCGGCCCGCGACTTCCCACGCGAGGTGTTCCGCCTCGTCGGTGGCGCCGGCCACTTCGGCTCGAAGTTCGACGAGCGCTGGGGCGGGTCGGGTCCCGACCCGGTCGCCGCGGCGATCTGGTGCGAGGAACTGGCCCGCTGCGGCTCGGGCGGTGTCGGCGCCGACCTCGGCGCCCACACCGAGCTCGCCTGTGTCTACGTGGACCGCGCCGGGACCGACGAGCAGAAGCAGCAGTGGCTGGTCCCGTCGATCACCGGCGAGGTCATCGGTGGTCTGGGCATCACCGAGCCCGACGCCGGCAGCGACGTCAACGGCATCCGCACCCGCGCGGTGCGCGACGGTGACGACTGGGTCCTCAACGGCTCCAAGGTGTTCATCACCAACGGGGCGTGGGCCGACTACGTCGTGGTCGCGGCCAAGACGAACACGGCCGACGACGCCGGCCACCGCGGGATGACCCTGTTCATCGTGGACACCACCACGCCCGGGTTCGAGGCGCGCCGGATGAAGATGTCCGGCTGGCGCACCTCACACACGGGCGAGCTGTCCCTGACCGACGTGCGCGTGCCCGACCACCAGCGGCTCGGCGACGAGGGCGCGGGCTTCTACGCGATCATGCAGAACTTCGCGTGGGAGCGGCTGTTCATGTCGCTCGGCGCGGTGATCGCCGCCGAGGAGGGCCTGCAGGCCGCCATCGCCTACGGACGCCAGCGCGAGGCGTTCGGTCGCCCCGTCGGCTCGTTCCAGGTGTGGAAGCACCGCTTCGCCGACATGGCCACGCAGGTCGAGCTGGGGCGCGCGCTGACCCACCACGCCCTGCGACTGCACACCGCGTTCCAGGCCGGCGAGGAGGTCGACCAGACCGAGCTGCTGCGCGCCACGTCGATGGCCAAGCTCCACACCCAACGCATGGCCCACCACGTCGCCGACGAGTGCGTCCAGATCCACGGCGGCAACGGCTACCTGATGGAGTTCCCGGCCCAGCGCTTCTGGCGGGACACGCGCCTGGGTCCGATCGGTGGCGGCACGGATGACATCATGCGCGAGATCATCGCGGGCACGTACGGCCTGTAGAGGAGCCCTGACATGACCTCCGACATGACCTCCCGGTTCGCGTCCGTGTTCCGCGACGACCTGTTCGCCGATCGCGTCGTGATCGTGACCGGTGGCGGCAGCGGCATCGGCCGGTGCATCGCGCACGAACTCGCGGCCCTCGGGGCGCACGTCGTGATCATGGGGCGCACCGAGGCGAAGCTCGAGGCGGTCGCCGCCGAGATCGCGGAGGACGGCGGGGCGTGCACGTACACGACCTGCGACATCCGCGAGGAGGACCAGGTCCGCGACGCCGTGGCCTGGGTCGTCGCGCGGCACGGCCGCATCGACGGGCTGGTGAACAACGCCGGCGGGCAGTTCCCGTCGTCGATGGAGGCGATGTCGACCAAGGGGTTCAACGCGGTCATCCGCAACAACCTCGTGGGCACCTTCACGATGATGCGCGAGGTCCACAACCAGGCGATGAAGGGCCGGGGCGGCTCCATCGTCAACATCACCGCCGAGCACCGCAACGGCTTCCCGACGATGGCCCACACCGGGGCGTCACGGGCGGGCGTGTCCAACCTCACCATGACGGCGGCGATCGAGTGGGGCCAGGACGGCGTGCGGGTCAACGAGGTCGCACCGGGCACGACGTGGTCGTCCGGCTACGACAACTACGACCCGGACTTCCAGGCCGTGTTCCGTGGCATGGCGGCCGGGGCACCGCTGGGGCGGCTGGCCACCGAGTCCGAGGTCAGCGCCGCCGTGTGCTTCCTGCTCAGCGACGCCGCCGCGTTCACGACGGGCGCCTCCCTGTGGATCGACGGGGGTGCCTCCAAGGCGAGTCACCGACTGTGGCCGATGGCGGCGCACGACGGGGCGCCGGCCTTCCACGCGTTCCACCGGGGCACCACGGCTCCCAGCGACTGACGCGAGCACTGGCGACGGCGATCGCGCTGGCCACCTAGGGTTGCCGCGTGCTCCGGGCAGAGTCCACGACCCGAGGCACCCCCATGGCCAAGCACGACATCCGCACCGACAGGAACGGCGTCGCCATCGACGGCTACGACGCCGTCGCCTACTTCACCGACGGCGTCGCGACGAAGGGCCACCCGTCGCACAGCCACGTGTGGCGCGGCGCGACCTGGCACTTCACCTCTGCCGAGAACGCGGCGACGTTCGCCGAGGACCCCGAGCGGTACTGCCCGCAGTTCGGCGGATCCTGCGCGTTCGGCTCCAGCCTCGGCATGCCGTTGAAGGGCTCGCCGAAGGCGTGGCGGATCGTCGACGACCAGCTGTTCTTCCTGAAGGCCGGCCCGGTGCGCTCGCTGAGCCATGCGTTCACCGGCCACATCTCGAAGGCCGCCAACAAGTAGCCGTCGCTCCGCCGACGGCAGGCTCGACCGCGGGTCAGTCCTTGCCGATGCGCTCGTGGTACTCGCGGCGGGCGGCGTCGTCCGACGGCCTGAGCATGACGTCGGTCGCCTTGAGGAGCTTGCCGAGGACCTCGGTCACGGGCTCGGGCAGCAGGTTGGTGGCGTGCATCATCCGTGCTGCGGCCGGCGGGACGTAGACCCGCGCCTTGGGCTTGCCGATCGCCTCGACGACAGCGTTCGCCACGTCCTCCGGTTCGACGTTGTCGAAGCCCTTGATGCCACCGAGGCCCTGGGTCAACTCGGTGTTCACGAACGCCGGACAGACCGCCACGACGTCGATGCCCTGTGGCTTGAACTCGGCACGGACGGCGAGGGTGAAGCCGAGCGCCGCCCACTTGCTGGCGTTGTAGGTGGCCAGGCCCGGCACGCTCATCTCGCCGGCCATGGACGCGATGTTGATGATCGTCCCGCGACCGCGCGGGACCATGCTCTCGAGCGCACGCTTCGTGCCCGTGATGACGCCACTGACGTTGATCTCCATCGTGGCGCGGGCGATCTTCTCGCTCTCCTCGAGGAGCGGCCCGGTCGGCATGATCCCGGCGTTGTTGATCATGACGTCGATCGGGCCCAGTTCGGCCTCGACCTGGTCGATGAACGACCGGAGCGACTCCGGGTCGGTCACGTCGGCCGCGGCGAAGAAGACGTTGGGTCCGAGGTCGTCGCCGACCTCCTTGAGCAGGACCTCGTCGATGTCGCTCATCCCGACCTTGGCGCCCTTGGCGAGCAGCGCCTTGACGGTGGCGAGGCCGATGCCACGTGCGGCACCGGTGATGGCGACGACGCTCCCACGGATGTCCTGACCCATTGCGCGGCCTCCTGATCGATGAGGTGGT
>JBFJMP010000227.1:0-4806 GCA_041633895.1 Nitriliruptoraceae bacterium | reverse complement strand
GAACGGGACGATCTCGAGCTCGCGCACCAGCATGGTGCGCCCCGCCAGCGTGTCGGCGTGGGCCTGCGCAGCCTCCGGGAAGTCGGCCACCGAGGTGGACAGGAGGTGGTTGTCGACGGCATCGGCGAGGTGCTCGAACCAGAAGGCCGACACGCCCGTCAGGACCCGTCCCTTGTCCGGTACCGGCGTGGGGTGGACCACGTCGTAGGTGGACACGCGGTCCGAGGCCACCAGCAGCAGCTGGCCCTCCCCCGCGTCGTAGATGTCGCGCACCTTCCCGGACCGGAGCAGGTCAAGTCCGGCGAGGCCAGCGTCGTCGTTCGTCACGTCCATCACTCCTGATCGGCTGCGCGGCAGGATCGGACCCGCGCCGTGTCGCGGGAACCGTAGCCTTGCCCATGCCGCCGACTCCACCTGTCGGCGGACGCCGCGCAGGGGAGTCCGACATGCCCACCTTCAACACGCAGTTCCACGTCCCGGTCCCGCCCGAGGAGGCCTTCGCCTTCGTGACGGATCCGGACAACGGCACCAAGTGGGCGGGCTCCCCCACCTCGGTCCGCGCGGAGGGTGAACCCGGCGTCGGCCGCCAGATCATCGCCTCGGTGAACATGGTGATCTCGTTCGAGATCACCCAGACCGTGACGGCATGGGACCCACCGTCGCACTATGCGTTCGGGGCCACCTCGCCGATGACGGTCGCCTATGACTTCCGCTTCACGCCCGACGGCGAGGGGACCTCGATCGCGTGCACGATCGACGTCGACGCCGGCCGCTTCCTCCCCGGCGGGAACCGCCTCCTGAAGGGGCGCTTCCGCAAGGAGTTCGACGGCGACATGGCGCGACTGAAGGCCGTGCTCGGCGGCTGACCGCCGCCGAACCCCGTCCCCCGTCGGTCAACCGGTGAAGCCGAAGCCGCCCTCGGCCGCACCGGGCGCCCACTCGCGGTGCTCCATGCCCTTGGACGACTGGGCGGCGCGGAACTCGGCAAGGCGCTCGGCGACGCCCTCGTCGGTCAGTGCGATGATCTGCGCCGCGAGGACCGCCGCGTTCTTGGCGTTGTCGATGCCGACGGTCGCGACCGGGACGCCGGGCGGCATCTGGACGATCGAGTAGAGGGCGTCCGCGCCACCGAGGTGGTCGGACAGGCACGGCACGCCGATGACCGGGAGGGCCGTGTGCGCGGCGACGACGCCGGGAAGGTGCGCGGCTCGGCCGGCTCCGGCGATCAGCACGCGGTAGCCCGATGCCTGGGCGTCCGATGCCCACGACGAGACGACCGCCGGGTTGCGGTGGGCCGACATCACGTCGAGGGTGTAGGGAATCCCGAACTCCTCGAGTTGCTTGGCCCCCTTCTCCATCACGGGAAGGTCGGTCTTGCTGCCCATCACGATGCCGACGAGTGCGGTCACGGTGGTCCTCCTGAGCGTGTAGGGGATCTCAGCGTCTGTGGATCTCGCGCGCGATGCCGGGTGGCGCCAGTCAGGCTGCCCCTTCGGATCGCCGGAAGCGGCGACGGTAGTTGGTCGGCGACACGCCGCAGGCATCCTGGAACCGGGCGCGCAGGTTGGCGGCGGACCCGAGGCCACTGCGTGCCGCGACGGCGTCGACGGTGAGGTCGGTCGTCTCGAGCAGGACCCGTGCACGGTTGACGCGCTGGGATGTCAGCCACTGGTGGGGCGTCACCCCGGCGGCCTCCCGGAAGCGTCGCGCGAACGTCCGTGGGGACATCGCGGCACGCTCCGCCATCGCGGCCACGTCGAGGGGTTCGTCGAGTCGCTCGACGATCCAGTCGAGGATCCCCGCGAAGGCCTCGCCATCGGGGCGATCGGGCTGGCTGGTGTACTGCGCCTGACCGCCGTCGCGGTGCGGCGGCACGACCATCCGGCGCGCCACGATGTCGGCCACGTCGGCGCCGTGGTCGTCCCGCACGATGTGCAGGGACAGGTCGATGGCCGCCGCCGAACCGGCCGACGTCATGACCGCCCCGTCGTCCACGTACAGCACGTCGGGCACCACGTCGACGCGTGGGAAGGAGCCTCGGAAGGCGTTGAGGTACATCCAGTGGGTCGTCGCCCTGCGCCCGTCGAGCAGACCGGCCTCGGCCAGCGCGAACGCCCCGGAGCAGTAGGACACGACCCGCGCCCCGTTCGCGTGTGCCGCCCGGAGGGCATCGAGGACGGCGGGCGCGGTCGGGCGGGGACGCCGTTCCCGGACCGGTTGGGACTCGGCGTCGGGGGGCTTGGAGCACATGGGCACGATGACCATGTCCGCGGCGGCGACGATGTCCAGGCCGTGGGGCGCGTGCAGGTCCACCCCCACCGTGGTGCGGACGGCGCCCCCGTCGCGCTCGGAGCACACCCGCAGGTCGTACCAGTGGTCGACGTCGGCTCGTCGCAGGATCTCGCCGCGCCGGACGCCGAAGACCTCGCAGGCGATGGAGAACTCGAACATGTTCATGTCATCGAGGGCCAGCAGGGCGACGACGGGTTCACGAGCGCCAGCGGCCGGCGTGGTTGCGGTGCGCGACGACGCGATGACGGCGACCTCCGGCTCACGAAGTGGTTGGCAGTTTCCTTGCGAACACTGTCAATCCTGCCACTCGCGGGTGGCGCCGTCCACCCCCATCCTCGGAGCATGGACATCGAGGACGCCATGCTCATCCGCATCGACGAACGTGGGACCGACAGCACGTCGGCCCTCATCACGGCCTACGCCGCGGCTCCGCGGCCCGAACGCCTCCGACTCGTCGCTGACCTGGTGCACCGCGTCGGTGGCGCCGGGCACCCCATGGCACCCGACGAGGACACCCCGGACGTCGTGGTCGACCGGACCCTGGCCTGGGCCCTGCGCCGGCTGCGTCAGACGCCCGCCGCGATGTCGGAGCGCTTGGTCACGCCCCACCAGTTGACGCGTGCCGCAGCCTCGTAGGCCAGGTCACGGGCGGCGGCGACGGTGGCACCTCGCGCCGTCACGTTCATGACGCGGCCACCTGCCGTGATGAGCGTGCCGTCGCCCATGTCGTCGGTGCCCGCGTGGAACACCTGCACACCCTCCATGGCGTCCGCGGTCGGCACACCGGTGATCTGCTTGCCCGTCGTGTAGGCCTCGGGGTAGCCCGCGGAGGCGAGCACCACGGTCACGAACGCGTCGTCGTGCCACGTCACCTCCACGTCCGCCACGCTGCCCGTCGCCGACGCCGCCAGCAGGTCACCGAGGTCCGACGACAGCCGCGGGAGGATCACCTGGGTCTCGGGGTCGCCGAACCGGACGTTGAACTCCAGCAGCTGGGGACCGTCGGCGGTCTCGACGAGGCCGGCGTAGAGCAGGCCACGGAACGGCGCCCCACGGCGTTCCATCTCGGCGAGCACGGGGCGGAAGATCGTGTCCTTCAGGTCCTCGACGTCGCCGAGGCCGAAGCCGGGCACCGGGGTGTAGGCACCCATGCCACCGGTGTTGAGGCCCTCGTCCCCATCCAGGGCCCGCTTGTAGTCCTGCGCCGGCGACAGGAGGACCACGTCGGTGCCGTCGCAGACGCCGAACACCGAGCGCTCCGGGCCGTGCAGGAACTCCTCGATGACGAGGTTCGCGCCCGCGTCACCGAAGGCGCGCCTGACGAGGGCGTCGTCGACGGCCTCGCGTGCCTCGGCGAGGTCGGCGCAGATGCGCACGCCCTTGCCGGCGGCAAGTCCATCGGCCTTGACGACGTACGGAGCCGCGAAGCGGTCGAGTGCCGCGTGGGCCTCGTCGCGGTGGGCGGTCGCGACGTAGCCGCCGGTCGGGGCGCCGGAGGCCTGCATGACCTCCTTGGCGAAGGCCTTCGAGCCCTCGAGGTGGGCGGCCGCGGCCGACGGGCCGAAGACGGCGATCCCGCGATCCCGCAGGACGTCGCTGACACCCGCGACGAGCGGCGCCTCCGGTCCGACCACCACGAGGTCGATGTCGCGCTGCTCGCACAGGCGGGCCACCGCGTCACCGTCGGTCGGGTCGATCGCATGTCGCGGGCCGAGCGCCGCCATGCCCGGGTTGCCGGGCGCGGACTCCACACGGTCCACGGACGGGGAGGTGGACAGTCGCCATGCGAGCGCGTGCTCGCGACCGCCACCACCGAGGACGAGGACGTTGCGGGACATGCAGGGGCCTTCGGGTCAGGTCGGCCGCAGCCTACGAGACCTCGCGCGCCTCACGGCACCAGGGGCACGTCACGCCGGATCAGGGTCTGCGAACGCTTCGGTCCGACCGACACCCACGTGATGGGCGTGCCGGACTGTTCCTCGAGCAGGTCGACGTAGTCCTTGGCGGCCTGCGGCAGGTCGTCGTAGTCCTCGACCGCCGTGAGGTCCTCGTCCCAGCCGGGCACCTCGGTGAAGACCGGCTCGGCGTGGTGGAAGATCGACTGGTGCGGCGGGAAGTGCTGGTACTCCTCGCCGTCGTAGCGGTAGGCGGTCGCGACCTTGAGCGTCTCGAACTCGCTGAGCACGTCGAGTTTCGTGAGGAAGATGTCGGTCAGGCCGTTGACCCGGTTCGCGTAGCGCGCCAGCACGGCGTCGAACCAGCCGACCCGACGACGACGCCCCGTCGTGGTGCCGTACTCGCCACCGACGTCGGTCATGCGCTCGCCGACCGCATCGAACAGCTCGGTCGGGAACGGACCGGTGCCGACGCGCGTCACGTAGGCCTTGGTGATGCCGATGACCTTGTCGATGTGCTTGGGCCCGACGCCTGCGCCCGTCAGCGCGCCACCCGCGACCGGGTTCGACGAGGTCACGAACGGGTAGGTGCCGTGGTCCAGGTCCAGCAGGGTGCCCT
>JBFJMP010000226.1:0-4814 GCA_041633895.1 Nitriliruptoraceae bacterium | reverse complement strand
GTCGCGCCGCCCCGCGATCGCACGGACCCTCGCGAGCCTCGATGCCGACGTCATCACCCTGCAGGAGGTCTGGTGCCGCGTGGACGGGCCGGACGCCCCGGACGCCCCGGTCGTGGTCGACGAGTCCGACGCCCCGGCCCCACCGGACTCACAACCTGCCGACATGGCGCGGGCCCTCGGCCTGCCCCACCACCGCTACGCGTGGCAGAACGCCCACGACGGCATGGCCTTCGGCAACGCGATCCTGACCCGACTGCCGATCCTGGCCACGCACGTCATGCCGCTGCCCGCCGGCGGGTCCACGGACGAGGGCCGCACGGCGCTCGCCGTCGAGGTGCAGCCCGTCGCCGGCTCGCCCGTGCTCGTCGCGACCACCCACCTGAACTTCCTGTGGCACCACAGCGCCCAACGCCAGGTCCAGACCGCGGCGATCGGGCGTTGGCTGGCGGACATCCGGACCGGCGACCAACCCGTGGTCCTCACCGGTGACCTCAACGCCGTGGACACCTCGGACGAGGTGCGTCAGCTGACCGGCAAGGCCGCGATCCCCGACGGGGCGCTGGGCTTCCACGACGCGTGGGAGGTCGCCGGCGACGGCGCCGGGATCACGTGGTCGCGCGACAACACGCACGCCGTCGAGCCTCCGCTGGAGGGCTCGAAGCGCATCGACTACGTGCTGACGTCGTACCCGACGTGGGACGTCCGGGGCGCCGTCCTCGACGCGCGGGTGTTCGGCGACGAACCCGATCCCGAGGTCGGCCACCCCAGCGACCACTTCGGCGTGGTCGCCGACGTCGTCACCTCGCCCCGCCGGTGACGTCCGCGGCGGACACCGCGTAGCGCCACGGCGTGCCGTCGCGATCCACGGTCACGCGCCCCTCGTCCTCGAGGCGGACCAGCTTGGCGCATGCGTCGGCCACGGCGAGCCGGCGGTTGAAGTCCACGAGGGCGTCCCAGCGGACGGCGTGGGCCGAGCGGGCGACCTCCCACGCCGTCGTGGCCCCGTCGGCCAGCGCCCCGACCACGCGGTCCAACCCGATCGCATGCACCCCCGCCAGTTCGCGGGCGCGCTCGGCTGGTTCACCGAAAGCGTGCACGTGGCCCGGCAGCGCGCGGGGCGCGGCGAGGTCGACGATGCGGTCCAGCGACCCCAGGTAGTCCCCCAGCGGATCGGCGTCGGACTGCGGATGCCAGCCGACGATGGGCGTGATCCGCTGCAGCAGGTGGTCGCCGGTGAACACCGCCCCGTGCGACGGCAGGTCGAAGCACAGGTGCCCGGGCGTGTGCCCCGGTGTGTGGACGACACGGACCTCGCCCACCGGGCTGTCCAGGACGTTCCCGTCCCGCAGGTCGCGGTCGGGCACGACCGCATGGACGTTGCCCAGCACCCGCAGGCTGGCGTCTCGCAACGTCGCCACGGTGTCCTCGGGCACGCCTGCAGACCGCAGCCAGCGGTCGCCCTGCTCGAGCAGAGGGGTCGGGTCCTGGTAGCGGTCGCGGATGTGGGCGGCGTCGGCGGGGTGCATCCCGATCCAGCAGTCGGACTCCTCCCGGATCCAACCCGCCAGCCCGTAGTGGTCGGCATGGACATGCGTGACGAGGATGCCGGTGACATCGCTCAGCTCGACGCTCGCCTCGGCCAGTCCGGCCTCCAGCGCCCCGCGCGACTCCGGTCGGTCCCAGCCCGCATCGACCAGCCACACCCCGTCGTCGCCGACCAGTGCGTAGACGAAGATCCAGCCGATCGCGCTCTCCGGGATCGGGACGGGGATCGACCACACGCCGTCGCCCACGTGCTCGACGGACGGCAGGGGGCGACTCACGGCGGTTCCGATGCGCGGTTGGCGGGCAGGTCCGAGCGAGCGTAGACCGACCCTCGGTAGCGTCCCTGTCCCGTGACCGATCAGGAGCCGGCCATGCCCCTCGACGCCGCCATGCCCTACCCGACGCGCCACGTGGAGGTGCTGGGACGCCAGATGGCCTGGGTCGAGGTCGGCACCGGTGACCCCATCGTGTTCCTGCACGGGAACCCGACCTCGAAGTACCTGTGGCGCAACGTCATCCCCCACCTCGCCGGACACGGCCGCTGCATCGCCCCGGACCTCATCGGCATGGGCGAGTCCGACCCCATCCCGGGTGAGGGTGACGAGCGCTACACCTTCGTCGAGCACCGTCGGTACCTCGACGCCTTCCTCGACGCGGTCGGGGTGACCGATCGGGTCGTCCTCGTCATCCACGACTGGGGGTCCGGGCTGGGCTTCGACTGGGCGAACCGCCATCGCGACGCCGTGCGCGGGATCGCCTACATGGAGGCGATCGTCCGTCCGGTCACCTGGGCCGACTGGCCCGAGGATGCACGCGCGATCTTCCAGGCCATGCGCTCCGACGCCGGCGAGTCGATCGTGCTGGACAAGAACCTCTTCGTGGAGGCGATCCTGCCCTCGGCGATCCTGCGCGACCTGACCCCCGACGAGCACGCGGCGTACCGCGCCCCGTTCGACGAGCCCGGCGAACGCCGCCGCCCGACCCTGACCTGGCCGCGCCAGATCCCCATCGAGGGTGAGCCCGCGGACGTGCACCGGATCGTGTCGGACTACGCCGACTGGCTGGCGTCCGACGAGTCCCCACCGACCCTGTTCCTCAACGCCGAGCCGGGCTCGATCCTCGTCGGCCCACAGCGCGAGTTCTGCCGCTCGTGGCCGAAGCAGGACGAGGCAACGATCGCCGGGGCCCACTTCGTGCAGGAGGACTCCCCCGACGAGATCGGCGCCGCCGTCGCGGACTGGATCGGCCGGCTGTGACCAGCGCCAGCACCAGCGCCACCGCTGACGTCCCCCCGGTCGTCCGCGCGATCATGACCGGGATCCTCGACGACGCCTCGATGTTCCCGCCCGCCGCGGCCCCACTCGAGGCGACACTGGGACTGCACGCGCAGGTGGCCCGGTCCCCGTGGCGCGAGGTGCAGGGCCGCCTGCTGCTGCCCGCCTCGGTGCTCGAACGCCTGCCCGACGAACGTGCCCTACTCGGCCTCGAGGGGCCCCTGCAGGTGGGAGCGGTCGTCGGCTCGCCGGCCGACCCGACCCCGGCAGCCGGCCTGCAGCAGGTGCGTGAGGCCGCCGAGGCGCTGTCCCACCGCGATCCCGCGGTGACGATCGCCAGCGTCGAGGTCCGCGGCGAGGACGTGGGCGCGACGATCGAGCAGGCCCGGGCCCTGGGCGACCACCTGCGCCTCGACCAGATCGCCGTCGAGGTCCCGGTGCGTGGCACGGCACCCGACGACATCGCCGCAGCCGTCACCCGGGTGGCCGCCGCTGCCAGCGACGACCCGCGCATCGTCGCCAAGGTCCGTTGTGGCGCGGTGGATCCCGCGGGCGTCCCGACGACGGACGAGTTGGCCGCGTTCATCCTCACCGCCGCGACGTCCGGCGTCCCGTTCAAGGCCACGGCCGGACTCCACCATCCCGATGCGATCCCCGCCGGCGACGACCGCCGCCACGGCTACCTGAACCTGCTGGCGGCCGCCCACGCCGCGCAGGCTCACGGGGACGACCACCGGTCGACGGTCGTCGACCTGCTCGAACGCACCGTCGACGACATCGCCGTCACCGACCTCCACCTCGTGGTCGGCACCCACCGACTGTCCGCCGACGACGTCCGCCGCACCCGCTGGTCCGGCCTGCGGACGTTCGGCACGTGCTCGTTCACCGAGCCGCTCGCTGCCCTCCTCGACCTCACATCGGAGCATCGATGACCACCGCCGCACCGCCCCGCTCGTGGGTTCCCGGAACCGATGACTCGCCGTTCGGACTCGCCGCGCTGCCGTGGGGCGTCGTCCACCACGACGGCGCCGACCACGCCGCCGTGCGGATCGGCGACCACGCCCTGCTGCTCGACGTGCTGCTCGACGCGGGCCTGCTCGACGAGGTACCCGGTGCCGACGGCGCCCTGGCTCCCGGCACCTCGCTGGACGCGCTCATGGACGCCGGTCCGGCGACGTGGCGCGAGCTGCGTCGCCACCTGCAGGACCTGCTGACCGCCGGTGAGGACGCCCTGGCCGGCGACGCCGCGCTGCGCCATCGCGCGCTCGTGGCCCTCGACGACGACACGTACGCGGTGCTGCCGTTCACCGTGGCCGACTACGTCGACTTCTACTGCTCGATCAACCACGCCACGAACATGGGCCACATCCTGCGCCCCGACGACGAACCGTTGCTGCCCAACTGGCGCCACCTGCCGATCGGCTACCACGGGCGCTCCGGGACGATCGTCGCGACCGGTCACGACGTCGTGCGCCCCAACGGCCTGCGCCCCGCCGAGGACGTCCCGTCGTACGGGCCGACCCGGCGCCTTGACTTCGAACTCGAGGTCGGCATCGTGATCGGCGCCCCGTCCACGCCCGGCCGTCCGGTGCGCCCCGACGACGTCGACGACCACGTCTTCGGCTTCTGCCTGGTCAACGACTGGTCGGCGCGTGACGTGCAGGGCTACGAGTACCGGCCGCTCGGTCCCTTCCTCGGCAAGTCGTTCCTGACCAGCATCGCCCCGTGGATCATGCCGTTGGACGCCGTGGCCGGTGCCTTCACGGACGCCCCCGCCCAGGACCCGGTCCCGTCGCCCTACCTGCGCACGCAGCGGACCTGGGCGCTGCCCATCGACCTCGAGGTCCACCTGCGCACGGCTCGGATGCGCGAGGCCGGCGAGGACGCCGTCGTGATCTCCCGTGCCGGCTTCACCGACATGTACTGGACGATCGCGCAGATGGTCGCCCACGTGACCGCCAACGGCGCCCACCTGCGGCGCGGTGACCTGTACGC
>JBFJMP010000225.1:0-4820 GCA_041633895.1 Nitriliruptoraceae bacterium | reverse complement strand
GGGCCTTGTCGAGGTTGACGTTGTCGGGCCAGCTGTTCAGGGGCGCGAAGCGCTGCGAGCCGGACCCCGCCCCACCGCGACCGTCCCCGACGCGGTACGTACCGGCCGCGTGCCAGGCCATGCGGATGAAGAGCGGGCCGTAGTGGCCGTAGTCCGCCGGCCACCAGTCCTGCGAGTCGGTCATGAGCGCGTCGAGGTCGCGCGTGAGCTCGTCGAGGTCGAGCTCGGCGAAGGCCTCGGCGTAGTCGAAGTCCGACCCCATCGGGTCGGCGTTGGGGTGGTCCGGGTGCAGCAGCCGGAGGTTCAGCTGCTCCGGCCACCAGCTCTGGTTCGTCGGCACCGTGTTCGTCGTCACGGCTCCCGAGTACGGGCACTGGCTCACGACGTTCTCCTCGTGGTCTGGACTGCGGATCGGCTGGACGGATCCAGCCGAGGTGGGTGCGCTGGGGTGGTGCGTCATTCCACCCTACATGTGAATCGGTTCGCATGTTAGAACGATTCCAAACTTGGATCAAGTTCGCCTCTGGTATCCTCGTGGCAGTCCAGGAGGCTCCCACCGTGACACCGCTCCTCGACCGCCTCCGCGACCGCGGATGGCGGCTCACCGCGCAGCGCCGCGTCATCGCCGAGGCGATGACCGGTGAGCACGTGCACCTC
Source organism: Nitriliruptoraceae bacterium (assembly GCA_041633895.1). Lineage (GTDB taxonomy): Bacteria > Actinomycetota > Nitriliruptoria > Nitriliruptorales > Nitriliruptoraceae > JBFJMP01. The sequence continues at coordinate 4,163 of JBFJMP010000225.1, read as the reverse complement.
ACGGCCGACGAGGTGCTCGACCGCGCCCGCGTGGCGTTGCCCGAGGTGAGCCTCGCCACCGTCTACAACACGCTCAACGAGCTGGTGGCCCTCGGTGAACTGCTGGAGCTCACCCACGACGACGGCCGCAAGCGCTACGACCCCAACGTCACCGAGCGCCACCACCACCTGGTCTGCGTCGACTGCGGACGGATGCTCGACGTCCAGGCCGACGATCCGCGCCTGCCGACCTCCCAGCGTCACGGCTTCGAGGTGCTCGGCGTCGAGGTGACGTTCCGCGCACGCTGCCCCGACTGCACCCGGGCCGCCTGAGTCAGCCGAGCACGTACTGGATCCCGTCCCGCGTCCGGCCGGCGGCCGACAGCACTCCGGCTTCACGGAGGCAGTAGGCCACCTCTTGCGCGAGGTGACGGGACCGCCCCAACCCCTTCGCGAGGTGCGCGGTCGTGAACGGGTCAGGCAGGCCGGCCGGGACCAGTCGGCCCAGGTCGTCCACGCTCCGGAACTCGTGGTGTTCCACGACGTCGACCAGACGACGTTCCGCGATCCCCCAGCCCTTGCGTCGCCACGCCCGGTCGTCGGGGCGACGGACCTCCTCCTCCTCGATCAGCAGCACCTCGAGGGTGAAGTTGGGATGGCTCAGCAGCGTCGGGAACGACACGAGCTCGGCGCAGACGTCGGCCAGGATCCCGCGCTTGGGTGAACGCCGCCGCGACACCTCCGCGCCATCGGCGTCCACCTTGCGGATCCACTTCGTCACGGCGATCGGATGCACCAGCCGGATCGGGTGGTGGTCCAGCAGCGTGTCGAACTTGCGACGCATCGACGAGAACCCACGCGTCTGGACCTCGATCAGGGTGTCGCCCCGCACCAGGTCGATGACGAAGCCCTCCAACGGGACCTCGACCCGGTCACCCGCCTGGCGGCACCACTGCTTCACGGCAGCATGCAGGTGCTGTTCGCCAAGCGTGCCGATGTGCGGTGCAGTCATGCCCGCAGCCTACGGGCGGGCGCCGCTCGGACCCGACCAGGCACACCTCGTCTGTTCCGATGAGCGAAACGCTGTACCGCGTAGCGGGATCGATCTCTATACTCCGCGCTTCGACGTGAAGGAGTCGGCGTGGCCGAGGCGGGGACAACGGCACCAGAGGGATCAGCGGTCGACGACACGGCAGTCGACGACACCGCACGGTTCGGCCCACTGCTGATGTCCCCGGGGACCCAGAAGCGCAACCTGCGCGCCTACTACTGGCTCGCCGTGTCGGCCATGATGGTCCTCACCTTCGTCCCCGGCGCCCAGGCCGCCCTGCTGTCGACCGTGCTCGGCATTGCCGAGGACGACCAGGGGCTGGTCACCGGCCTGCTGGGCATCGTGGGCGAGATCACCCTGATCGTGGTCGTCGCGGTGTCCGGGGCGTGGTCCGACCGCATCGGGCGCCGCCCCGTGGCCACGCTCGGGTACGTGCTGATGGGCTTCGGCCTGATCGTGACGCCGTACGTGCCCAACGTCGGCTTCCTGCTGGCCGCCCGCGTCCTCGTCGGCTGCGGCATCGCCATCATCACCGGGATGATCACCACGATCATCGCCGACTACGTGCGTGACGAGACGCGGGGCGCCGCCAACGGCATCCTCGGGGCGATGAACGGCATCGGCGTCGTCATCACGTTCACGATCCTCGTGGCCCTGCCCGACCGGCTGGCCTCCGGTGGGATGGACGAACTCCTCGCGCTGCGCCTCACCTACCTCATCGTGGCTGGCATCTCGTTCGCCTCCGCATGGGTGATGCATCGGGGCCTGCGCCCCGGACTGGCGCCCAACGCCTCGGAGCACAGCATCCCGATCGCCGACCTGCTGCGCACCGGCCTGCGTGCTGGCCGGCGCCCCGGCCTGACGTTCTCGTACGCCGCCGCGTTCGTCGCCCGCGCCGACCTCGCGCTGGTCGGCGCGTTCCTGATCCTGTGGGGCACCCAGTACGGCGAGAGCGAGCTCGGCCTGTCCACCGCCGAGGCCCTGAAGAAGGGCGGGATCCTCGTGGCGGTCACGAACGGCACCGCGCTCATCGTCGCGCCCCTGTCGGGCGTCCTGGCCGACCGCATCGGTCGCGTCGACGCCGTGCTCGTGTCGATGGCCGTCACCGCCGTGGGCTACACCTCGGCGCTGTTCATCGACAACCCGTTCGCCCCGTCGGCGTACGCCATCGCCGCACTCATCGGCGTGGGCCAGATCAGCGCCGTCATCACCAGCCAGGTGCTCGTGCAGGAACAGGCACCCGCCTCGATCCGCGGCTCGGTGCTGGGCATGTTCGGGTTGTTCGGTGGCATCGGGATCATGGTCGCGCTCGGCGTCGGCGGCGTGCTGTTCGACGCGTGGCGACCGGCCGGTCCGTTCGCGATGTTCGGCGTCCTCGCCTTGGTGGTCCTCGTGCTCGGCCTCGTCCTGCGCTCGCGCATCCCAGCCGGCGAGGTGGCCGACACCCTCGACGTCGCCTGAGCCTGCGCATCGCTAGCGTTGGACCGGTGGGTGGGATGACCGATCGGAGGCGCGCGTGGGGCAGGCGATGACGGGTGTCGTGACGACCGTGATGCACGACACGACCGACCTCGAACGGGCACTCACGTTCTGGTCGGAGGTGCTTGGCCTCGAGGTCGTGCACCGGGAGGGCCACTTCGCCTACCTCGGACGCCTCGGCGGCGAGGAGTCACCCCGCCTCGCCTTCCAGCAGGTGCCCGAGGAACGCGCGTCGAAGAACCGACTGCACCTCGACATCCGGGTGCCGGACCGCGTCGCGTTCGGCCAGCGCGTGGTCGAGCTCGGGGGCGCGGTCGTCACCGACCACCAGGAGGGCGACTTCCCGACGTGGACGGTGTGCACGGACCCCGAGGGCAACCAGTTCTGCATCTACGAGGTGACACCGGAGACGTGAGTCCGGCGACTCCGCGGAGTCAGGCGTGGACCCGGTGTCCGGCGGCGGTGAGCGCCTCCCACGCGTCCTCGAGGCGCTCCCCCGGGATCAGCAACCAGTCGGTGTCGTACGTGGACACCACGAAGATCGGCACGCCAGCCCCGGCCAGCGGGTGGGCGAGCCGGGCCAGTACGCCGGTCAACGCGAAGTCCAACGGCCCACGGACCGCGAACGCCCGCCAGCCACGCTCCGCGACGGCCTCGTCCGGCACCAGGTCGGCAGCCGTGACGATCGACAGCTCCTGCGCCGTGCGCGTGACGGCGTGCAGCGGCCGCCCCACGGCCGTCGCCCACGCCGGCACGTCGTCGTCGGGACCCAGCCGACACACGGCCAGCTCGCCCACGTGGAGGTCCAGATCCATGTGCCTGCCTACGTCGGGGAACCGGTGACCAACCACGTCGAGAACGGGACGGTGACCACCCCGTCGACCGTGTGGTCGGCGAGCAAGTCAACCATGCGCGCAACCAGTCGGTCCTGTGCCCCCGGGTCAAGGGCGTCGAAGGCCGCGCCCCAGGGCGTCGCCCGGAAGTGCCGGGGGACGTAGTCCGCCAGCGGCGGCAACGTCACCGGCGGCGCCAGCACCGTGCGCGCGACCGCGGCCATGCCCGATCGTGCCCATGCCTGCTCGAGCCGTTCACCGGTCAGGTCGAAGGCGGCGGCCAGCGTGGCGGTGCCCTCCTCCCCCACGGCCTCCCGCAGCGCGACGTACTGGGCATGCAGGTACGGCGAGGTGTCCATCGGCGTCCAACTCGTCGCCGCGACCGTCCCGCCGGGTCGCGTCACACGGGTCATCTCGGCGACCGCGAGGTCGAGGTCGGGGAAGAACTGGACGCCCTGCTGTGCCACGACGACGTCGAACCTGTCGTCGTCGAACGGCAGGTCCATGGCGCTGGCCTCCACCCATTCGACCGGTGCCGCCGTGGGGCCGGACCGCCTGGCCACCGCGAGCATGCCCGGGTTCACGTCGACGCCGGTGACGTGACCGGTGGGTCCGACGAGGTCGCTGGCGGCCAACGCCGCGATCCCCGGACCACACGCCAGGTCGAGCACTCGCATCCCCGGACCCACCCCGGCGCCGGCGAGCATGCCGTCCACCATCGGACGCATGAACACGGCGGTCTCGCGCTGATACCGCTCCGCAGCGTCCTGCTGCAGCTGGAACCCACTGGACCCACCCATTCGCTTCCCCTCCCCCGACGC
>JBFJMP010000224.1:0-4831 GCA_041633895.1 Nitriliruptoraceae bacterium | reverse complement strand
TTCGCGGCCGCGAACCCCTGCGAGTACGAGTCCGCCTACTTCTGCGCCTTCGTCGTCGAGGACCCCGACCGGGCCGGTGGGCGCACGCTGTGGTTGGACACCCTCCGCCACAGCTACGTCGACATCGACGATCCCACCCACCTCGAGTTCAGCTACGCCCGGACGATGAGCGACGTGCTCGCGACGATCGCGCCCGACGACCAGGCCCTCGACGTCGCCCACGTCGGCGGTGGCGGGCTGTCGCTGCCCCGCTACCTGCGTGAGGTGCGCCCCGGCACCGTCTCGACGGTGCTCGAACTCGACCCGTTGCTGCCCCGCATCGCCGAGGAACGACTCGGCTACATCCCCTCCGACGACATCGAGATCGTCATCGGAGACGCTCGGCTGAACATCCGCGACCTGCCGGACGCCTCCCAGGACCTGGTGATCGGGGACGCGTTCGGGGGCGTGTCCGTGCCGTGGCACCTGACCACGCGCGAGTTCCTCGTCGAGGTCCGCGACACCCTCCGCCCGGGCGGTTGGTACGCGCTCAACCTCATCGACTACCCGCCCCTGGGCTTCGCCCGCGCCGAGGTGGCGACGCTGCAGGACGTGTTCGGGCACGTGGCCGTGCTGGCGCCGGCCGGTCGACTCGACGGGTCCGAGGGCGGCAACTTCATCGTGGTTGCCTCGACGGAACCGCTGCCGACGGAACAGATCGTCGCCTCCAACGCGTTGCGAGGGGACGACGAGGCTGCCGTCGACAGCGACGGCTTCGCGACCTCGCCGGACCTGTCGTTCGCGGCCTTCGTGGCCGGGGCGGAGGTCCTCGTCGACGACCATGCTCCCGTGGACCAGCTGCTCACCCCATACCCTGCGTCCTGACCCCCGCGTCACCACTCGAGGCCACCAGATGCCACTCCGAACGCGCGACCACGACCAGCCGCACGTCGTCGTGGTCGGTGCCGGGTACGCCGGCATCCACGCGGCCCTCGCCGCACGCCGCCACGGCGCAGACGTCACCGTGGTCGACGCGACGGGCATGCACGAGTTCGGCACGCGCCTCGCTGGCGTCGCCGGCGGCCGCGCCCCGTCCGGGGACGGCTGGGCGCCCGTCGAGGACCTGACCGGCCTGGACGTCGAGCGTGCCTGGGTGGCGGGCATCGACGGCGCCGGTCCGGCGCTGATCCTCGAGGACGGGACGCGCGAGACCGCGGACGCCATCGTCGTGGCCACCGGCGCCGCAACGCGGATCCCGGACGTACCCGGCGTGCGCGAGCACGCACTGTCGCTCAAGACGGTCGCCGACGCGCTGGCGATCCGACGTGAACTGGTCGAGGCCACTCGACTCATCGTGGTCGGCGGCGGCCCGACGGGTGTGCAGTTGGCCGGCGAGGCCGCCAACCGCCACCGCCACCTCGACGTGACCGTGATCGAGGCCGCCGACCGCCTGCTGCCGGCGATGCCCGGCGCGGCGGGCGAGCGCGCCCTGCACCTCCTGCGTCGTCGCAACGTCGATGTCCGACGGTCGTCGTCCGTCCAACGGGTCACCGCGGACGGTGTGGTGCTCGCCAGCGGCTCGCGCCTGGACGGGATCGTCGTCTGGGCCACGGGCTACGAGGCCGACGGGTCCGCCCTCATGCCGGACGCCGACACCCTCGACGGTCGCCTCGTGGTCGACGGGACGCTGCGCGTCCCCGGGACGGTGGGGGTGTTCGCCGCCGGCGACGTCGCTGCACACACGGACGTCTTCGGGCGGCCGCTGCCGATGTCGGCCCAGACCGCCGTCCGCGCCGGCACCGTCGCCGGCCGCAACGCCGCACGAGCAGCGAACGGGCTGCCCTCGTCGCCCGCCCTGCTGCTCGAACTGGGGCGCGTGGTCACGCTCGGTCGCAACGTCGGCGTTGGCACGCTCGGCCCGATCCCGCTGGCCAACCCCCTGCTCGACGGCGTCGTCGCCCGCATGCACGACGCGGTCGACGCCCGCCACCTGTGGCAGGTCGGCGGGCTCAAGGGCGTGCTGGCACACCTGCCGGGCCGTCACCGCCCCGGACGCGCCGACCTGCGCCGCATCGAGCGGCCCCAGGTGCGCAGCGTCGGCTGACGGTCAGCGCCCGAACCGACGCAGGCGCAGAGAGTTCGCGACGACCGACACGGACGAGAACGCCATCGCCGCCCCGGCGATGCCGGGCGACAGCAGTCCGGCTGCCGCCACGGGAATGGCCAGGACGTTGTAGCCGAACGCCCATCCGAGGTTCTGGACGATCGTGCGATAGGTCCGGCGTGACAGCGCGATCGCGTCCGCCACACCGCCGAGCTCGCTGCGCAGCAGGGTGATGTCGGCGGACTCCATCGCGACGTCGGTGCCGCTGCCCATGGCGATGCCGAGGTCCGCCTCGACCAGGGCCGGGGCGTCGTTGATCCCGTCACCGACCATGGCGACGCGCGCCCCACCGGCGCGCAGGCGCGCGACCTCGTCCTGCTTGTCCTCGGGGTGCACCTCGGCGAGCACACGGTCGATGCCGACGCGTGCCGCGATCGCCTCCGCCGTCTGGCGGTTGTCACCGGTCAGCAGCACGACGTCCAGGCCGTCGTCGTGGAGCGAACGGACGACGTCGACCGCCTCGGCCCGCAGTTCGTCGGCCAGGACGAGCATGCCCCGGACGGCGCCGTCCCAGCCGACCGCGACCACGGTGTTGCCGCCGGACTCACCCGCAGCCCGCGCGTCCACGAGGGCCGGGGCGCTGGTGAGGCCCTGCTCGTCGAGGTGGGACGGACGACCGACGACGACGCGCGTGCCGTCCACCGTGCCCTCGACGCCGCGCCCCGTGAGGCTCGTGAAGTCCTCGGCCGGAACCACGTGGCCGAACGACTCCTCGGCGGCCAGGGTGACGGCGCGGGCCAACGGGTGCTCGGAGTTGAACTCGACGGCCGCGGCACGCCGGAGGACCTCGTCCTCGTCGCCGTCCGCGATGACCTCGACCAGTCGGACCTGGCCCCGCGTGAGGGTCCCGGTCTTGTCGAAGACGATCGTGGTGACGTCGCGAATGCGCTCGAGGGTCTCGACCGACCGGATGAGGATGCCGAGGTCGGCGCCCCGCCCCGTCCCGACCATGATCGCGGTGGGGGTGGCCAGGCCGAGGGCGCAGGGGCAGGCGATCACCAGCACGGCCACGGCCGCCTCGAACCCCGTGGTGGGAGCCCCGGCCAGGGCCCACCCGAACGCGGTCAGCAGGGCGATCGTGATGACCGCGGGGACGAACACCCCGGCGACCCGGTCGGCCAGTCGTTGCAGGTCGGCCTTGCCGGCCTGCGCCTTCTCGACGGCCGCGATGATGCGGGACAGGGCCGTGTCGGCGCCGACTGCGGTGGCGGTGACCGTGAGCGCTCCGCTGCCGTTCATCGTCCCGCCGCTGACGTGGTCGCCCACGTCCTTCTGGACCGGGACGGACTCGCCGGTCAGCATCGACTCGTCGACCGAGGAGGATCCGCCGACGACCTCGGCGTCCACGGGCACGCGTTCGCCGGGGCGCACGCGCAGGGTCTGCCCGACGGCGACGTCGGTCAGCGGCACCACGCGTTCACCGTCGCCGTCGACCACCGTGGCCGTGGGCGGGGCGAGGTCGAGCAGGGCACGGAGCGCCGAGCCCGCACGACGGCGGGCGCGCGCCTCCATCCACCGACCGAGCACGAGGAACGCAATGATGAGCGCGGCGGACTCGAAGTAGTGCTCGTGGCGCCCTTGCAGGAGCAGGACGACTGAGTAGCCCCACGCCGACAACGTGCCCAGCGCGATCAGGGTGTCCATGTTCACCGTGAATCGGCGGGCGCGGCGGGCAGCCTCGTGGAGGAACGGCCAGCCCGGGCCGAACTGGACGACGGTTGCGAGGGCGGCAACGACCCACGACCGGGTGTCCATGGCCAGCACGTCGCCGACCGGTGTCATCGCCAGCAGCAGGACGGCCAGCCCCAACGGGCCAGCCACCAGGAGGCGGCGACGCCACTGGTCGACGTGCTCGTCCGACTGGGTCCCGGTGCCCGTCGCGGCGTCCGGGGTGTGCTCGACGAGGCCGTACCCGATGCGGTCGACCGCGGCGTGGAGCCCACTGACCGCGGTGCCGTCGACCAGTCGGACGTGCGCCCGCCCCGTCGCGAAGTTCACCTCGGCGCCGGCCACGCCGTCCTGGCGCCCGAGCACCCGCTCGACGCGGGCCGCGCAGGCACCACAGGTCATCCCCTCGACGTCGAAGTCGAGTTCGCGCTCGCTGCGGGTGGCGGTGGCCATGGGGGTTCCGATCAGGCGGAGGTCTCAGGCGGACGTCTCGGGAGGACGACTCAGGCGAGGGGCAGGCGCTGCGGCTGGTCACCGTCCGGCACCTCGTAGCCCTGTTCCTCGATGGTCGCAACGATGTCCGCGCGCGTGACCACGGCATCGTCGTAGTCGACGGCCACGGTTCGGGTGTCGAGGTCGACACGCACGGAGGTGACGCCCTCGAGCGGTCCGACGGCGCCCTCGATCGATTGCACGCAGTGGTTGCAGTGCACCTCGGGTACGGCGATCTGTTCCTGCATCGGCTGGTCCTTCGTGGTGGTGGGTGCCGTCAACGTATACCCCTGTAGGGTATGATGCAACTCGACACCGGAGGTGCGCACATGAGCGCGAACGACAACCCGAACCCTGACGACACGAACCACGACCACACCCACGACCACCACCCGGGCTACCTCGGGGACAAGGCCAAGGTGCTCGCCCGGCTGCGGCGCATCGAGGGGCAGGTCCGCGGCATCGCCCGGATGGTCGACGAGGACACCTACTGCATCGACGTGCTCACCCAGGTCTCGGCGGTGACCC
>JBFJMP010000223.1:0-4833 GCA_041633895.1 Nitriliruptoraceae bacterium | reverse complement strand
TGCTGCTGGCCCCCGGACAGCTCCTTGGGGTAGCGGTCGCGGTACGTGTCCGGCGGGAGGCCCACGAGGTCGAGGAGGTCGTCCACACGGGCATCGATGCGGTCACCGTCCCAGCCCACCAGTTCGGGGACCGTGGCGATGTTGTCGCGGATCGTCATGTGGGGGAACAACCCGGTCTTCTGGATCGCGTAGCCCATGCGGCGGCGCAGCTGGTCCGGGTTGATGTGGGTCACGTCCTCGTCGTCGACGACGATGCGTCCCGAGGTCGGCTCGATCAGTCGGTTGATCATCCGCAGGGTGGTCGTCTTGCCGCAGCCGGACGGCCCGACGAAGACGACGATCTCGCCCGCGGGGATCACGAGGTTGACCCGGTCGACGGCCGGTTCGGTCTGCCCCGGATAGACCTTGGTCAGGTCCTCGAGGCGGATCTCGGCGGCGGAATGGGTCGTGGAAGTGGTGTCAGGCACGGATACCTCGAGGTGTCGTGAACTTGCCGAGCAGCAGGAACGCACCATCGAGGAGCAGGCCGAGCAGGACGACCCCCACGGTGCCGATGATGACGAAGTTGAAGGCGTTCGCGCCGCCGATGGTGGACAGGCCGCGGAAGATGTAGAAGCCGAGTCCGGGGCCGTTCACGAAGGACGCGATGGCGGCGATCCCGACGACCAGCATCGTGGACACGCGCATCCCGGTGATGATGACCGGCCAGGCCAGGGGCAGCTCGATGCGCAGCAGGATCCGGGCCCGGTTGACCCCCATGCCGCGGGCGGCGTCGACCACCGCCGGGTCGACCGAGTGCAGGCCGACGATGGTGTTGCGGACGATGGGGAGCAGGGCGTACATCAACAGGGCGACGAACGCGGGCTTGAACCCCAGTCCGAAGATCGGGATGAAGATGCCGAAGAGGGCGAACGACGGGATCGTGAGGAAGACCCCCGTCACGCCGAGGACCGCGCTGGCCCACCGCGACCGCTGGTAGGTCGCCATGCCGAGGCCGACACCGATGAGGGTCGCGACCGCGATCACGGCGAGCGTGATCTGGAGGTGGCCCAGCGTGACCTCGATGATGCGGTCCTGCTGGCTCTGGACGAGCTCGAAGAGGCTCATGGGGCGTCGACCGCCCACGTGTGGCGTTGCATACAGCTGTCCCGTCGGGTGGGGGAGCGCGCCGAGGCGCCGTGGCTGGATGCAAGCGCCGACTGCCCTGTCGACTCGGGACCTGCGAAGTCCCTCCGCGGCCCACTGCAGCCGTCGGACACACGCGCACGTACGGGCTGAGGCGCGCCCGCTGGTTGGATGTCGTCCTCGACCGTAGTGGGCTCATGGCCGGAACGACAGCCGGTGCCTGTACGACCGGACAGGGGGGTGCCAGCACGCATTGACAGTGACCATCTCGTGCCATGGTGGCGTGTGCATGGCTCCCCGGGCCGTCCGGCGCATGGAGGCGCGCTGTGTCCGATTGCTCCAAGACCGCGACCCTCGTGATCCGGACATGCCCGACGTGAGGTGCAGGAGGACTAGGCACATCGGGCCATTTGGAAACCCTTCCTTTGAGTGATGTGCACAACCGGCCGACGGCGGAACCTGAGCATCAGTCGAAGAGGAGCCAGGCGTGGACACCATCTGGACGTCCCGTGTTCGGGCCAGGGGCATGGCGGCGGCGCTCGCGGCGGCCCTGGTCGCCAGCATGTCCGTCGGTTCCATGGGTGCTGCCGCAGGTGGTGCGGCCTCGTCGTCCTCGCTCGGGGACCTCGCACGCGCCGCCCACGCGGTCACCGCGCCGGCCACGCCGGTCGTGGTCACCGACGAGGTCGCGCTGGCCGTGGCGGACGGCGGTGCGGACGTCATCGTCCGCGCCCGCCCCGACGCGCTGGACGCGGCGCTGGCGGCGACGGTCGAGGCCGGCGGCACCATCGGCCTCCGGCTCGAACTGATCGACGGCTTCAGCGCTCACCTGACGACCGCCGCCCTGTCGGCCCTGACAACCGTCGACGGCGTCCTCGACATCACCCTCGACGCCCCGGTCACGCTCGCCCACGTCGGCCCCAACGGCGAGGCGCCGGCGCCCGACTCCTCGTTCGTCGAGACCATCGGTGCTGACGACCTCCACGCCGCCGGACACGACGGCTCCGGGGTCGGCATCGCCATCATCGACACCGGCGTCGCGAACCTGCCGGACTTCGCAGGCCGCATCGTCGGTGCCGTCGACTTCTCGGGCGACGGCAACAACCAGGATGCGTACGGCCACGGCACGTTCATCGCGGGCCTCGCGGCCGGTGACGGGTCGTCCTCCAACGGCGAGCACGCGGGTGTCGCCCCGGGGGCCCACGTCATCCCGGTCAAGATCGCCGGACAGAACGGCTCGTCGGACGTCTCACACGTCCTGGCGGCCATGCAGTACGTCGTGTCGTTCCGCGACACCTACGACATCCGCGTCCTCAACCTGTCCCTCGGCACCGACTCGACGCAGCCGCAGACCCTGTCGCCGCTGAACCACGCCGTCGAACGCGCGTGGGACGCCGGCATCGTGGTCGTGGTCTCTGGCGGCAACCACGGCGAGGAGGGTCCGGGCCGCATTCCGAAGCCCGCCGACGACCCGCTCGTCCTGACCGTCGGGGCGACGGACTCGATGGACACCATCGACCGTGCCGACGACGTCGTGGCCGGGTTCTCGTCGATCGGTCCGTCGATCGCCGACGGCTTCGAGAAGCCCGACATCGTCGCCCCCGGCGCGCACCTCGTGTCGCTGATCGCCCCCGGGTCGGCGCTCGCGACGAACTTCCCGACCAGCCACCTCGACAGCGCCCACGCGCAGGGCTCCGGCACCTCGTTCGCTGCTGGTGTCGTGTCCGGCGCCGCGGCCCTGCTGCTCGACGCCCACCCGGACTGGACGCCGGACCAGGTCAAGGACGCCATCACCCAGGGCGCCGTGCCGGGTCCGGTCGGTGACCGCAACGTCGACGGCTTCGGCGCGATCGACCTGCCGACCGCCGTCGCGCAGTCCCCGGCTCCCGGCAGCCAGGGCCTCGTCGTCCGCTCCAGCGGCCTGGGCTCGATCGCTGCCGACCGCGGTTCGCTCGCCGTGACGGTGTCCACCTCCGGCCTGTGGAACACGATCGCCTGGCTGCTCGGCCACGTCGTCCAGCTGAACACGAACCTGACCGCGCAGCTGGACAGCTTCGACGCCGCCCAGTACTCCGGCTCCAACTGGTACGGGTCGAACTGGTACGGCTCCAACTGGTACGGGTCGAACTGGTACGGGTCGAACTGGTACGGCTCCAACTGGTACGGCTCCAACTGGTACGGGTCGAACTGGTACGGCTCCAACTGGTACGGGAGCAACTGGTACTGAGGCGTGCCGTCGGCACCTACCCTCTTGCGTGACTCGGAGTCCCGTTGGAACCCAGGGCGAAGCGCTATGTCGCCGTCGTCGGCCTCGCCGGCGTTGCCCTGACGTTGCTCGCGGCGGCCCGGCTGCCGATCGAGGTGGCCGACCCCGCCCTGGTCGCGGTGCTGTCGATGCTCGCGGTCGCGGCCGGTCTCGTGCCGGTGCGCTTCCTGCGCGGACAGGGCGTCCAGGGCTTCACCCTCGAGGGTGGGGTCTTCGTCGCACTGCTCTTCGTGGCGCCGTTGGGGCTGATCCCGGCCGTGCTCGTGGCGGCGTCCCTGCTGACGCACGGACTGCGCTCCGGCGATGTGACGAAGACGCTGTTCAACGCGGCCCGGATCGGCCTGGAGACCACCGCGGGGGTGGCGGTGTTCGCCCTGCTGGGGCCCGACGCGCCGCTGCCGACCGATCCCGCTGCCCTGATGGCCGCGATCGCGGCCTCGATCACCCTCGAGGTCGTGTCGATCGCGGCGATGACCGAGCTCTTCCATCGCCTGTCCGGCTCGGCTCGCGCCGCCGCGCTCCGCGACGTGACCGGCATCAGCCTGATCACGTTCGCCGGCAACACCAGCTACGGGATCGTCCTCGCAGCGGTCGCCGTCGTCAGTCCGTGGATCACGGCACTGACCGGGTTGCTGATGGTCGGGCTCTACTTCGGCTTCCGCGGGGTCGCAACCGCGGTCGGTGACCGGCGGCGCGCCGAGTCGATCAACGAGATCACGCACCTGCTGCTGGACATGACGTCCCTGGACGACACCGTCGGCGCGCTGATCCCGCGCCTGGTGTCGGTCTTCGGCGGTGACGGTGGGCGGATCGTCGTGCAGACGCCGGACGGCATCCGCTCCTGGCAGGACGGGGCCGGCGGCATGGCCATGGCGTCGCTCGACGAACTGCCGCGGTCCGGCGTGCTGGGGCGCGCCATCGGCCGCAACCGCGGGATCGTGGACGTGGACGATGACCTGGTCGACTCCCCGGACGCGATCGCAGCCCCGATCGGTCGCGCAGGACACCCCGAGGGCGCCGTCGCGGTGTGGGGCCGACACGGCCTCGAACCGTGGGATGCGGCGGATGCCAGCCTGCTGGCCGCCATCGCGAACGAGATCGGCGTGGCCGTCGAGAACCACGGGCTGTTCCGGCAGGTGGAGGACGAACGCGCACGGCTCGAGAGCGAGTCGGCACGCCTCGCGGACATCCTGGGTGCCGCGGGCGACGGCATCGCACTGATCGAGGCCGACGGTCGCATCGACGCGTGGAACCCGGGCTTCGCCCGCATCACCGGCGTTGACGCCGAGGTCGCCATCGGGCAGGCCTGGCACGCCGTCCTGCGCCTCAAGGGCGAGGACGGCGTGGAGCTCGCGCCGGCCGGCGACCACGTGTTCCGGCGTGCGCTCGCGGGCCAACGGCTGGAGGGCGCGCAGCCGCTGCAGGCGATGCGGGCGGACGGC
>JBFJMP010000222.1:0-4840 GCA_041633895.1 Nitriliruptoraceae bacterium | reverse complement strand
GACCGGCGACAGGATGGACCCGCTGCCCCCGGACGTTGGCGGTGTCGGCTCGGTCACTCGCCGACGTTCAGGACGACGTCGCCACCGGCAATCAGGGCCTCGCGCCACAGGGGGGTGAGGGGCGTGCGCAGGTCGTCGAGTTCGAGCAGGACACCCGCGTTGATGGCGCTGGTGCCGCCCAGGGCGATGACGCGTCGCGGTGCCAGTTCGGTGGCGCGCTCGGCGACCCGGCCCGGGACGGCGTCCGGGCGGACCAGCAGCAGGTCGGCGCCGAGCGCTCCGGCCAGCGGACCCGCCGTCAGGGCGTCGGGGAAGTCGAGGCCCGTCGCGACGATCAGCGTGCGGCCCGAACCCTCGCGGGTCACGAGCGCCGCAGACGTCGCGAAGCGGTCGACGCCGAAGCGGCGGTTGGCCGCACCGACCTGGTCACGCATCTCGGTGTAGACCGCCGACGACACGGCCGCCGTGCCGCCCGCGACGGTGACGAACTGCACGTTCAGCACGTCGAGGGTCACCGCGGTCGAGGTCGGCAGCGTGTCGCGATCCACGAGCAGCACGGGGACGTCGTCGATCGCGGCCGCAGCCGCGGCCCCGAGGGCGTCGGCGAACGAGCGACCGTTCGCGATGTAGGCCGCGTCGACGGTGGTGTCGAACCAGATGTCGCGGGCCACCTTGGCGGCCGTGTCGAACCGGTCCGTCCCGGCGATCCGGCGGACGGAGCCGCCGTAGGGCGCGAGGTCACGCTCGACCTCGGCGGACACCGCCGCCTCGCCGCCGACGAGCACGATCTCGGCCGGTGCGAGCCGGCGCAGTTCCTCGCGGGTCTCCTGCGGCAGGAACGTCGGGGCCGTCAGGAGCAGGGGCGACTCGCGGTGGCTGGCGGCCGGCCCGGCCGACAGGGCGTCGGCGAAGGACGTCCCGCTGGCGATGTAGACGGCCGCGACCCCGGGGTCGAAGCCGCGCGCCGAGGCCGCTGCCGCGGTGGCGTAGCGGTTCTCCCCCGACGTGCGCGTCGTGCCCGGGTCCTGCTCGACGAGGTCCGAGAACATGAAGTAGGACCCGGCGGCGTCGAAGGTGACCTCAAGGGTCTGGACCTCGCCGTCGCCCGTGAGTGACTCGAGGTCCTCGGCGCGGAAGGCGTCGCCGGGGACGAGGAACGCCCCGTCGCCGTCGACCGTCGCAGTCCCGGAGGCCTCGCCGAGCGTCCACATGACGTCCGTGTCGGTCAGCGCGTTGCCGTCGCCGTCGAGCAGGAAGTGCCGATAGGCCATCGGGCGGAGGGGGTCCAGGCCCTCGCCGGTGGCCTCAGGGGCCGTCAGGGTGATCTCGACCGTGGCGGCCTCGCCGACGGTCGCCTCCGTCCCGTCGTAGCTCCAGGTGGCATCCGGGGCGGCGACGGCAGCGAGGGGGGCGGCCACGGCGACAGCCATGGTCAGCAGGAGTGTGGAGCGGACGCGCACAGGATCCCCGCGGTCGTGGTCAGCCAGCGTGCGCCAGCGTAGACCGGGGTGGCGTCCAGTTCGCTTCGCCACCCCGGTCGAGTCGCCGGACGGGGCCGGTCAGCCGGCCAGGATGTCCTTGACGGCCTGTTCGACGGCCGCGCTCACGGCGGCCACGCCGCCGACCGTGCGCACGGCGACCAGGCTGTCCTTGTTCGCGGTGATCCAGTCGGTCGACGCCGTCCCGCGCGTCGGGTCCTGCCCGTGCACGAGCAGCAGGATGTCCGGACCCGCCGCCGCGGCCGGCCCGGCGGCCAGTGCGTCGGGGAACGCCAACCCGGTCGCGATCCACAGGAACCCGGTCCCGATGTCGGCGATCTCCGCCTCGGCGACCGCTGCGGAGGTCCCGAAGCGGTCCGGGCCGGACAGGCGGGTCACCGCGGCCGCTCCACCGACGAGGGTCGCGAGGTCAGACTCCACGTCCGCCGAGACGGCAGCGGGTCCACCGACGATCGTCGCCGCCGTGATGGCGTTGTCGTCGATCGCGTCCGCGGTCCCGGTCGGGATCATGGTCGAGCGGACCAGCAGGATCGGTTGGCCCTGCCGTGCGGCGGCAGCACCGGCCGACACCGCGTCGGGCCAGCCACGGTTCGGGTCCGCGTTGATCCCCTCCACGACGTAGGCGCCGTCAAGGGGCCGTCCGAGGACCTCGGCCAGTTCGTCCGCGACCAGGGCCGCGGTGAAGAACCGGTCGGCGCCGCCCAGTCGTTCGACGGTGGTGACCCCGAGGGTGAGCAGGTCCGCCTGGACCTGGGCCGACAGAGCCGCCTCGCCTCCGAGCAGGTAGGCCGAGGTGACCCCGAGGCGCGTGATCTCCGCCTTCACCGCGTCCGGCAGGCCGGACGGGCTCGACAGGAGGATCGGGGCGTTGGCCGCGCGGGCCAGCGGACCGCCCGCCAGGGCGTCGGGGTAGGCGTCGCTGCGGGCGAGCACGACCGCGTCGGCGTCCGTGCCGCCACCCGGCAGCGTCGGGAACGAGCCGTTGCTGATCGCGATCGCCGTCTCGATGCGCGTCGGACCCTGGTAGCGGACGGACACACCTTCCAGCGCGTGGTCGGACACGACCGTGGTCGTGTCGGCGGTCGTCACCGACTCGGTCGAGGACCCGTAGCTCGGGTGGAGGGCATCACAGTCGTCGTTGACCACCACGTCGTACTCGCCGACGAGGCCCGAGATCAGGTACCTGCCGTCGGCGTCCGTGGTCGTGGTGGCGATGAGGTCGTCACCGTCGAAGACGCTGACGCAGATGCCTTCGAGCGGCACGTTGCCGACCGCTTGGGTGACCGTTCCGCTGACCGACCCACCCGCGACGAGGGACAGCAGGGTCTCCGCGTCGTTGCCCGAGTCGGCGTCGAGGCCCCCGACGGCGATCCAGTACGTCGAGCCTGCCTGCGCATCCCACGTGTCGCCGGCGTGGTAGACGGCCGACTGGTCATCGACGCACACCAACTCGTTCGCCACGTTGGTGACGTCGACGTCGTCGTACACCGCGAGCCAGGTGTCCCCGCGTGAGCCGTCGGTCGTCGCGTAGGCGGTCATGTCCGCCGGTGCCGTCCACTGGTACCAGATCTCGGGGTAGGTGGGCTCGCAGTTGGTGGCGTCCGTCGTGGCACCGACGGTCGTGCCCACTGCCACGAACGGGAGCGTGTCGACCAGCGTCGCGCCGAGCAGCTCGTCGTTGGCCGGGGTCTCGGTCGTCCAGTCGATCTGGATGTGGCCGCGACCCGACTCGGCGTGGTCCATCAACGAGATGAAGTAGGTGGTTCCGGCCGTCGTCGGGACGGTCCACAGGTCCGCGTAGGTGAACGAGCTGTCGAAGTCGTTGCAGATGATCTCGGTCAGGTCGCCGTATGCGGTCGCGTTGGCCGGGCCGGTGGCGATGTAGAGCTCGAGGTCCCCGTCCGAGTCAAGGGTGTCCACGTGCAGGAGCCCCTCGCCGGGTGCCGTGACGCGGTACCACACGCTGTTGTCCTCGCCACAGGTCTCCCCGGCCTGCTTGGTGGACAGCGACAGCGCCATCGTGTCCTCGTACGGCAGCAGGTCGAGCACGTCCACCGCATCGGCGATGTCGTCGTTGGCCGGGACCTCGACGGGGATGACGTCGAGCGCGAAGCGACCCGCTTCGGCGAAGCTCGCGCCCTCCGTGGCCAGGGCGATCCGGTAGGTCGTGCCGGCCGTCAGCTCCCCGGTCCAGAGCGCACCCGAGTCGTTGCCCCCGGTCCACGGGCCGGTGTCGTCGTTCCGACAGTCGACCTCCGTCAGGCCCGCGAGGGTGTTGCCGGTGTGGACGACCAGGGCCGTGCGGCGGTCCGAGTCGACCGTGCGAAGCAGGTAGTCGCCGGTCTCGGCGGGCGTGTGGGTGAACCACACGCTGCCCGTCTCCGTCACGCAGGAGAAGTCGGGTTCGGCGCCCTCGAGTCCGGCATCACCGAACCACCCCGTCGCCGTCCCGCCCTCGGCCGGGATGGCCAGTGCATCGGCGAAGTCGTCGTTGGCCGGGTCCGTCACCGTGCGGACGGTGACCGGAGCCACACCGGGAATGGCGGCCTCCTGTGGCGCGACGCGCACGACGAACGTGTCGCCGGCGGCGGCCGCCGTGACGCCGACGCGGCTCGTGTGTGGGGCCTCGCGCCGGTTGTCGGAGGTGGCTCCGGAGTCGCAGGAGTCCTCGACCAGGGCACCCAGGGTTGCGCCCGTGAAGACGGTGATGGCCGTGTTGAACTCGACGCCGTGGAACTCGGGGCCGGCGTCATCCGACGGGTACGTGTCGATCACGTAGTCGCCGGCCGCTGGCGCGGTGAACGAGAACCACACCGAGTTGTCGTCCGCCGTGGCGTCGCAGCTCGACGCCGGCTCGCCCGCGTCGGGCGTCGCCGCCCAGGTGTTGGCCCACACGGGCGCGTCGAGCGTCAGCGGCACGCGGTCCGCGAACGCATCGTTGGAACCCGGTTGCAGGCGGAAGTGGTCCGCCGAGGCTGCCGGGGCGATGCCGAGCATCGCGAGCGAAACGGACAGGGCGAGTACACGTCGAGCGCGCATTGGGTTCCCCGGCTGTGGCGAGTGGTGCGTTCATCGAGTCTGTCACCCATTGGAGTCCGTGTCTGCAGGTTGGCCGGATTCCCATCGGTAGCCTTGGGCCTTCCGCGTGACACGAACAGGGATCCCCGGTGGCTGAGTACTGCTACGTGATGAAGGGCATGACCAAGGTCATCCCGGGCGGCAAGGAAGTGCTGTCCAACATCTGGCTGTCGTTCCTGCCCGGCGCCAAGATCGGGATCATCGGTCCCAACGGCGTCGGCAAGTCGACCCTGTTGCGGATCATGGCCGGTGTCGACACCGAG
>JBFJMP010000221.1:0-4842 GCA_041633895.1 Nitriliruptoraceae bacterium | reverse complement strand
GGCCGGCTCGGCGGCGGCCGGCTCGGCGACGGGCTCTGGCGCAGCGGACGCCTGCGCGGGCTGCTCCGGGGTCGGCTCGGGGGCCGGCGCCGGAGCCGGAGTCGGCGGCGGTGCCGCGGGGGTGGTCGGTGGCGCACTCGTCGTCGGGGACGGCGGCGCGGGCGGCGGCGTGACGACCGGGGCGCGGTCGCGCCCCACCGTCAGCTTCGCGAAGACCAGCTCCAGGGGCAGGCGCGGCGGCCCCTGGCGCATCTCGGCAACGGCGGTGGCCAGCAGGTCGACCGCCTCGACCAGCAGGGCTCGGTCGACCTCGACCGCCTGCGTCGACAGCCGAGCACGCCGGTCGTCGGTCGCGTCGACGAGGTCGGGGCGGTCCGGTGCGACCTGCAGCACGATGAGGTCGCGCAGGTGCTGCAGCAGGTCGAACGCGAACCGTCGCAGGTCATGGCCGTCGTCGACCAACTGCTGGACCATCGACAAGGCCCCGGCGAGGTCGGCGCGGGCCGTCGCGTCGACGATGCCCGCTGCACGTTCGAACGGCGTGTGGCCGAGCACGTCGATGACGTGGTCGACGGTGACGTTGCCACCGGCGAACCCGAGCACCTGCTCGAGCACCGACAGCGTGTCGCGCACGGAGCCGTCCCCGGCGCGGACGACGGCGTCGACGGCGCCGTCGTCGATGGTGCCGTTCTCGCGCCCAACGAGGTCACGCACGTGGCCAGCCACGTCCGATGCCGACACGCGGCGCAGGTCGAGGCGCTGGACCCGGCTCATGATCGTCGGCAGGACCTTCTGGGGATCCGTGGTCGCCATCGTGAAGATGACGTGGCCCGGCGGCTCCTCGATCAGCTTCAGCAGCGCGTTGAACGCGGCGGTCGAGGCCATGTGGACCTCGTCCAGGATGTAGACCTTCTTGCGTGCCGTGGCGGGCGCGAACAACGCCCGATCCCGCAACTCGCGTGCGTCGTCGACGCCACCGTGCGACGCCATGTCGAGTTCGATGACGTCGACGCTGGACCCGGACGTGATGTCGACGCACTGGCTGCAGGTGTTGCACGGCGTGGGGGTCGGACCGTTCTCGCAGTTGACCGACTTGGCGAGGATGCGCGCCGTCGACGTCTTGCCCGTCCCCCGGGGTCCGGTGAACAGGTAGGCGTGGTGCAGACGGTCCTCGACCAGGGCGTTGATCAGGGTGCGGGTGACGTGGTCCTGACCGACGACCTCCTCGAACGTCTGGGGGCGGTACTTGCGGTACAGCGAGACGTAGGTCACGTGCGTCCCCGGCGAGATGGCGTGGCCGCATCGTATGCAGGCCCCGCGACGTTGACCGCCGTTGACAGTCCGCGTCGGGTCCGCGACGGTTGTCGCCACTGTTCGGGAGGGGAACCCTGATGCGTGATCGTGCTGTCCGTCGGCCGATGGGGGGCGGCCTGCTGCTGGTTGCCGCCCTCCTGGTCCCCGCGACCGCGCCCGCCCATGGCGCGTCGCCGCTGACGTTCCAGGTCACCGACACGACCGACGCGGGCGACGCGAGCCCCGGCGACGGCGTGTGCGACGCGACGGGCGCGGCGGCATGCACGCTGCGTGCGGCGATCGACGAGGCGAATGCGCGCGACAGCGGAGACACCATCGAGATCGCCCCCGGCACCCACGTCGTCACGGTCGCGACCCCCGACGACGACACGAACGCGAAGGGCGACCTCGACGTCCTGGTGCCCGTGACGATCCGCGGGACCGGCGTCGACGTCATCCTCGACGGCGGTGGCGACGGACGGGTGCTGGACCTGCGCGTGAACGGGCCCGTCACGATCGAGGACGTCACGATCCGCGACGGCAGCGCCCCGTCCGGGGCCGGAATCCGGGCGGCCACAGCAACCCTGCTGACGGTCCGCAGGGTGACCTTCCTGGCGAATGCGGCGGCCCCGACCGGGCCGGGGACGGCGAACGGGACGGGTGGTGCGATCCAGGTGGGCGCGACGACCGCGATCGAGGACAGCACGTTCCTGGGCAACACCGCGGTGGGCGTCGACGGGGGGACGGCCACGGGTGGTGCCATCGGGGCGCTGACGCCGACTGGCGGCATCGACCTCGCCATCACCGGATCGACGTTCGAGGACAACCAGGCCGGGTCGGGAGCCGTCGAGGGGTGGGGCGTCGGCGGCGCGGTGGGTGTGGCCGCAGCCGACACCACGATCACCGTGGCGGACTCGGACTTCATCGGCAACGGCATCGAGGGGCGCGACGGCAACGCTCACGGCGGCGGGGTCATGGCGGTCGGCGAGGACACGCTGTCCGCCAGCATCACCGGGACCACGATCACCGACGGTCTGCTTCAGACCGGCGGCGACACGGCGATTCGCGGCGGTGGCGTCCACCTGCGGGGCGCCCATGTTGACGCCTCCCTCGATGGCATCACGATCAGCGGACACACCCTTCAGTACAACCAGAGCCGACTCGGTGGACCGTGGGGCGGGCCCGAGCTCCGGGCCGATGGTGGCGGGCTGTGGGTCAAGGCCGACACGGGGACCGTCGACATCACCGACTCGACGATCGCAGGCAACCGCGCCGTCTCAGCGAGCTCACTGCACGGCGACGGGAAGTCGGCACGGGGAGGCGGCATCGGACTTGTCGGCACGGGGAGCGTCGAGTTCCGGCTGTCGGGGGTGACGGTCAACGACAACACGGTCCAGGGTGCCGGCGGAGACTCCTTCGACGCGAACCCCCCGCTTCCACCCATCAGCCGCTCGGGGTACGGCGGCGGCCTGGACGCCGAGCTCGGGGCAGCCGCCCGGCTGATCGTCGAAGACTCGAGCTTCCACGGGAACGAGGCCATCGGCGGCCGCGGCAGGATGGGCGCGGCCGGCGTGGGCGGTGGCATCCACATCCACGGCGGCACGGCGGACCTGCAACTGACGGCCACCGGCAACTCGGCACTGGCGGGAGTCGGCTACGAATCGTGCGCCGGGGGCAAGGGCGGCGGGATCGCGCTGCAAGCCGCTGTCGATGTCCTCGTCCACGACAGTCTCCTCGACGAGAACCTCGCCCTCGGGTACCAGGGCAGGAACTGCACCGCTCGGGGCGGAGGGATGTGGGCCAGCAGCCCGACGACCGTCATCCGACGAACCGCCTTCGCGGTGAATCGTGCCGAAGCCACTGGCGCCAGCCCCGCGTCCGGCGGAGGGATCTACGCCGGCACGGTCAACCTCGATCAGGTGCTGCTGCGAACGAACCGTGCGATCGGGGGCTCCGACAGCGGCTCAGGTCATGGGGGCGCCGTCTATGCATCCAGTGGTGGGTCCATCACCAACAGCACCCTGACGACGAACTCCGTCGGCGGCTCGGTCGCCCAGACGGGGCACGCCGTCACGACGAACGGGGACCTCCTCCTGCGCTACTCCACGATCACGAGCAACGGGCCCACATTCGCGTCGAAGGCTGGGGCGCTGGAAGCCGTCGGTGGGACGCTCACCCTCGCGGCCAACGTCATCCAGCTGCACCAGTTCGACTGCACGGCAGACGGCGGATCATTCGCCTCCCTCGGTGGAAGTGTCTCCGACGGGGCGGACCCCGATTGTGGTTTCGTCGGAAGCGACCAGACCGACACCGACCCGATGGTCGGGTCGCAGCCGGACCAACTCGACCACACCGCCGTACGGCTGCTCGAGCCCGGCAGCCCCGCGATCGACGCCGCCCCCGCCTGCAACCTCGGCGGGTCCGTGGTGGCCGTCGACCAGATCGGCGACCCACGCCCGGTCGACGGCGACAGCGACGGTGACGCGGCCTGCGACGCGGGGGCCCACGAGTGGCGCCCGACCCTCGTGATCGAGACGCCGACCGACGGGGTCGAGGGCGGCGCTGCACCCACCGTCCGGATCAGCCTGGTCGAGCCGACGACCGCGCCGCACGGCGGTCCCCGTCGCCCGGCGGCGGGGGCAGCAGCTCCGATCGAGGTGGCGCTCGCACTGACGGGATCGGCGACGGTCGGTGCCGACTACACCGTCCCCGACGTCGTGATCCCCGCAGGGCAGACCTCCGTGACCGTGGCGCTCGAACCCGTCGACGACGGCGCGATGGAGGGCGCCGAGACGATCACCGTGAACCTCGCACCGGGTCCGCACACCCAGTTCGGGCCAGGCCACACCCTGACGCTGCTGGACAACGACGTGGCGGCCGGGCGCCTCGCCGGGGACTCTCGCATCGAGACCGCCGTGGAGGTGTCACAGGACTCGTTCTCGTCCGCGGACACCGTCGTCATCGCGCGCGCCGACCAGTACCCGGACGCGCTGGCGGGCGCCCCGCTGGCGTTCCGCCTCGGAGCACCGGTGCTGCTGACGCGCACCAGCGAGCTGCCGCGGGTCGTCGCCGACGAGATCGGGCGCCTCGGGGCCACGTCCGCCGTCGTGCTCGGCGGCGAAGCCGCCGTGTCGGCGGAGGTCGCCCAGGCCATCGCCACAGCGGGTGCCGCCGACGTCCAACGCATCGCCGGGCCGGACCGGTTCGAGACCGCGGCACGCATCGCGGCGGAGGTGGTGGCGGGGGCGTCCGCACCACCGGGTGTCTACGTCGCCGAGGGCGCCAACGCGAACCCGTCCCGCGGCTGGCCCGACGCGCTGTCCGTGTCCCCCGTGGCGGCGCTCACGGGACGCCCGATCCTCCTCGTGGTCGCCGACCGACTGCCGGACGCAACGGCGGATGCCCTGGACGACCTCGGACCCACGACCGCGACCATCATCGGTGGCGAGGCCGCCGTCAGCACCGAGGTCGAGCAGGCGATCCGTGCAACGGGCATCGACGTGGGGCGGGTCAGCGGCCCGGACCGCTACGCGACGTCGGTGGCCGTCG
>JBFJMP010000220.1:0-4866 GCA_041633895.1 Nitriliruptoraceae bacterium | reverse complement strand
GGCGAAGTAGTCGACGTCCTGCGAGTACCCACCGTTCGGGGCGAGGTAGGACGCCACGTAGGTGGTTCCCGGCGCGACCTGGACCGGCGACGCGAACCGCGCCTCCTGCCACCCGGACGCCGTCTCGTGCGAGAAGGTGACCGTCGCGAGCGCGGTCCCGTCGGCGCCCCAGAGGGTGCCGGTGTGGGTGCCGGTGTTCGCCTGGCTCTTGTAGAAGCTGACGCCTGTCACGGTGCCGGCCACGTCCACGCGGAACTTGACGCCGAGCTCGACCGAGTTCGTGTCGCCGTCACTCGGCACGGACGGCAGGGTGTCCGTCGTCCAGAGGCGGAGTTCGGCGGCCTCCGGGTCAGGCGTCGGGGTCGGGTCGGGGTCGGGCGTCGGGTCCGGATCCGGCGTCGGGGTCGGCGTCGGCGTCGGCTCGGGATCCGGCGTGGGGAGTGTCTCGATCGAGTGGACGTCGTCCACGTAGTGCGACTCCCACTTGCGGCCCTTCTCGACCGTGAACCGCACGCGGGCAGCGGTGGTGCCCTCCGGGGCGACGCCGGAGCACGTCCCCTGCACCCAGGTCCCCGGCTCCTCGGTGACCTCGGGTCCGGTCTCGGTCCCCAGGACCGACGAACCGGCGAGCCACTGGATGGCACAGCCGACGTTGCGAGCCGTGGTGCCCGGCTGGGCGCGGAAGGTCGCGTCGTAGGAGGCGCCGGCCGTCGCGGCCACGGCATCCACCTGGAACACCGTCGCCCGGGACCGGGTCGCGGTGGCCTGCAGGGAGCGGTCGTCGTCGAAGCCGCGGACGGTGCTGTGGGAGAGCGCAACCGTGGAGACCGGAGACCAACCGTCGATCGAGTTGGTCATGGTCTGCTGGTCCTGCGAGAGCAGGTTGTCGTCGGGAGCTGCCTGGCCGGTCAGCGGCGCGGCGAGGACGTTGTAGATCGTCAGCACGAGCAGGACCGCAATCGACAGCGCGCTGATGCGCCGCTGCTTGACGGGCCTGCTCGTCCAGACGGTTCCTGGAGAGGACATGGCGGGAGGCCTTCGAGTCGGTTCCCCCGTGGGTGGGGGAGGTCGCTCGGAGGATCGGCATGCCTCGGAACACGGTTAACGGGGTGTCGCGTCCTTTCGGACGAGAATCGCCATCGTCGGCGGCGAACTCCGCTGGGTGGCCCGGCGACGTGGGTCGTCGTGGTCAGGATTCAGCGTCCATCTGGACAGGGCCGAACGGCCGACATGGGCGAGCGCCGCGCGGGGCGGATGTGGTCCTCACGCGTCGGGCTCAGGGAGCGGGCACCGGAGCCCCCGTGTCGTGCCAGACATTTCCGGACCACACGTTTCCGTTCCCCGCACGGTACGCCGTGACCGGTCCGTACCAACCGCACTGATCGGTCAGTTCGCGGCCGAAGTGGTTGTCGAGGAAGCGGGTGTTCGCCGCCACCGGGTACGGCTTGCCGTCGACACTCCCTGCATAGACGCAGAAGCCACCACCGTTGAAGAGGTTGCGCTCCACCAGTGCGTCACGCACCTGTTCGAAGTCGCCGTACAACGACAGCGCCGAGGACGTGCCGTCCTCGAGGTTGCTGTCGAGTCGATTGCCCCGCACGACGAACCCGGAGCCGCCGTTGCTGAGGATGGCCTCGTTGTGGCTGCCGTTCGCGTAGTGGATGTCGTGGATCCAGGAGTCCTCGACCACGACGTCGCGAACCATGTTCGCCCCGACGCCGACGTGGTGGATGTCACACCGACGGCACGTGTAACCGACGTTGCCGATCCCCGCGCCGAACGAGTCGATGTCCATCCCGTCGATCTCGACGTCCTCGAGCACGGCGCCCGTGACGCCGACGCCCAGGTCCACCTGGTGGCGGTTGTCGCAGGGCTCGCCCCGCACTCGCGTCCGTCGGACCGTGACGTCGTCCGCCCGGATGCGCAGACAGCCCCGGATGTCGAGTTCCTCGACGACCGCACCGTCCGTCGTGATCGTGAGGTTGCCATGGTGGACGGTCAGCACCACGCCGGCGGGCACGCCGGTCGAGTCCGCGTCCGGGAATCCCGACGGTGGTGGCGTCCCGGAGGGTGACGGCGACGGGGACGGCGACGGTCCGCACATCGCCCGCCCCACGGCCTCAGCGGCGACGTCATCACCCACCGCCGCGACACCGCCGAGGACGTGGAGGACCTCGAGGGTCGAGCACCGTGCCTCCAGCCACGCCCCCGTCGCGCCGCCGAGCGACCGGGGTGAGCGCGTCAGCAGGATCGGCCCTCCGGAGGCGGCGGCGTACGGCCCGCCGGCGAGCGCATCCGGGAAGTCATCACCGCGCACCAGCACGACGTCGCGCCCCGGCCACGGCAGCACCCCGCGCCCCCACTCCGCGATGGCGACCGCGGTGTCCTGGCGTGTCGCCCCACTGATCCGCGCCACCGTCAGCCCGCGGTCGCGCAGTGCCTGTGCGACCCCCTCACTGACCGCGGCAGGCCCGCCCAGGAGGATCACACGCCCGATGCCGATGTCGTCGAGGGCATCCATCGTCTCCGACGGCAGGCTCGTCGTGCCGGTCAGCAGGACCGGGAACCCGCCCAGCGCAGCGGGCCACCCGGCCGCGAGGGCATCGGGGAAGTCCACACCGGTCGCGAGCAACGCGGTCCGATCCCGCCCCACCGATCCCACGCCGTCGTGCTCGTCCAGGCGACGAGCCACCGCCGCGGCCGTCCCGTGTCGCGTCCGTCCGGCGATGCGCTCGACGTCGACGGCCGACGGCAGGCCCGCGAGCACCGCGTCGTCGATCGCGCCGTCACCGCCCAGCACGAACACCCGGTCCACGCCGAGGCGGACGAGGGCGTCGCGCACGGCGCCGGGCAGGCGGTCGGGTGGCGTGAGCAGGACAGGGGCACCGAGATGGCCGGCCAGTGGCGCCACGGCCAGGGCGTCGGGGAACGCATCCGCACGGGCGAGCAGCGCCACCTCGACCCCGTCGGGGTGGCTCCGCTCGGCCAGCCGGATCGCCGTGTCCACCCGATCCGTGCCCGCGGTCCGGTCGACCATCACCGACGTGGTCGCCGTGACCTCCACCCCCCGCCGTGTGACCGGCAGGACGACCACGGCCAGGGCCGCCATCACGACGGCGACCAGGCTGCCCAGCACGACCCGCCGCCGACGCGTCGAGCGCACCGCCTCGGGACGGCTCATGACGTCACGGCGTGGAGGGGAACGGCGGTCGACACGGGTGGGGCCACGGGGTCGGGCGCACCACGGATCCTCCAGACGGCACCGGCCGAGCCAAGCATGACGAACAGCGTGCCGGTGAACATCGGGAAGGACAGTGCGTCGAAGGTGACGAGGCTCGCCGTACCGGCCGCGATGCTGGCCGCGATCGCGCGTCCGAGCGGCCACGTGGGACGACGACGCGATGCGCGCAGCGCGAGGGCGGCAGCCGTCCCGAGCACGGCGAGCAGGCCGAGCACGCCGAGCACGCCGGTCTCGACCAGGCTCAGGAGGAACTGGTTGTCGAGGATGGGGTAGCGGTCGGGGACGAACGTGCCCGGCCCCCGCCCCAACCACGGGCGCTGCTGGAAGAGCTCGGACACGACGGCGTAGTCGTGCGTGCGCCCCTGGATGCTGGGGTCGCCGGCGATGCCGGCGAACAGGCTGCGGATCGTCCCGACGAGCCCCGGGATCGCGAACCGGAGGGCGACCACGAAGACGACGGCGGCCGCAGCACCGCGGATGCGCCGGTGCCAGGACCACCCGAGCGCAAGCACGGCCATGCCGACCACGAGCGCGAGGATGCCCGACCGCGAGACCGACATCGGGATGGCCAGCGCGATGCTGAGCGCGACCAGTCGTTCACGCCTGCCGCGGTCCGGATGGTCGAGCGCGAAGTACAGCGCCAGCGGGAACACCATCGCGAGGACGACCGAGAACTCGATCGCATGGATCGCCGTGCCCGCGACCCGTCGAAACAGCGACCGCTGCGAGATCAGTTCCAGTGCGTCGTTGGCCTCCAGCCCCGGGACCCACAGCCATGCCGCCACGTCCAGGCCAAGGGTGAACTGCAGGATCCCCAGCCCGGCGACAGCGGCGCCGCACCAGGTGACACGACGCACCAGGGCTTCGAGGCGCGCCCGATCCGGGACGCCGTCGGCGATCAGCAGGGCGACGCCGAGCCCGGCCGCGAGTCCCAGCAGGCTGCGGTCCGCCGCGCGGACCTCCACGCCGACCATCGGCCGCGTGTAGGCGGCGGCGTACGCCGCGAAGACGATCGCGACGTGGGCGAACAGGACGGTGCGCAGCGGCTGGCGCCCCTGGTGGGCGCCGAGTTCCGGGATGGTGCGGGCCAGCACCCACCAGCCCAGTCCGGCCAGCGCCGCCAGGTTCGCCGGCGTGCCGACGGCGCCGATCGCGCCCACGACGAGCCGAGAGGGGATCAGGAACAGCAGGAGGAGGTAGCCGGTGAGGAGGACGACGACGTCGACCCGCCCCGGCTGCGTCTGGGCCGTCACGTCAGCCACCGACCGCCGGGTGGAGGGGCACGTCCTCGGTCCGGTCCCCACCGCCACCGCTTCGGCCGCGCCCCGGACCGGCGCCCGCGATCCCGGTGTCGCTGCTGCCCGGGGTCGTGGCCGGATGCGCCTGCTGCCGGCGGGGTCGCCGGAACCCGGCGAGTGCCTCGACGAGGTAGGCGGTACCCAGCGTGACGAGCATCCCGGCGGCGACCACGGCCACGACGGGGCGCAGCGTCGTCGACAGGACGCGCACGGCGCGGTCGGGTGCGCTGACCACCTGGACCTGGATGAGCTGGTGGGCCGGCGCCCCGGCATCCAGCTGGCGCTGCTCGAGGGTGTCCTCGATCGCGGCCATGACGACCTGGACCG
>JBFJMP010000219.1:0-4889 GCA_041633895.1 Nitriliruptoraceae bacterium | reverse complement strand
TCGACCGCCGCGTCCCGTTCGTCCGCGGTCGCCCCACCGTCGGCGAGGGCTCGCATGATGCCGAGGGCGATCTCGACCGACTCGACGGTGTTCTCGGTGTCCACCGAGCCGACCGCCAACCTGGCGATCCCGCCCCGGAGGTAGGTCGTCAGACGGGACCGGATCCCGTACGTGTAGCCCTTCTCCTCGCGCAGGACGGCGTCCAGGCGCGACGTCAGGGTCCCGCCGAGCACGAACGACGCCACCCGGGCGGCCGCCCAGTCGACGGCGTGGCGGTCGGGGCCCGGTCGGGCGAGGACCAACTGGGTCTGCACCGATCCCGGGCGGTCGACGACGACCACGCGCGGACCGGGGCGCAGCACCAGTTCGGCCGGTGGCGTGGTGGGACGGTCGATGTCGACCCAGCGGGCCAGCTGGGTCCCGGCGACCGTTCCGAGGTCGACGCCGGTCAGGTCACCCGCCACGACCAGCCGGATGGGTCCCGTGAGCACGTGGTCGGCGTGGAAGGCCGCGGTCGCGTCGCGGTCGACCGTGCCGACGCTGTCGGCGGTGCCGCCGCCCGGCAGGTGCGAACGGTGGGAGGGGTCGATCAACGCATCGCGCAGGGCGAGGTTGGCCCGTTCCTCCGGCCGGGCGAA
The DNA here is from genome assembly GCA_041633895.1 of Nitriliruptoraceae bacterium. Taxonomy (GTDB): domain Bacteria; phylum Actinomycetota; class Nitriliruptoria; order Nitriliruptorales; family Nitriliruptoraceae; genus JBFJMP01. The sequence continues at coordinate 4,251 of JBFJMP010000219.1, read as the reverse complement.
GGCCTGTCGGATGCTGTCGAGCCGCTGGCGCACGACGCGTTCGACCTCGTGGGCCGGGAACACGGGGTCCGTGATTGCCTCGGCCAGCAGTTCGAATGCGGCCGCGAGGTTGTCGCGTGGGACGTCCATCGTCAGGCGCAGGCCGGACAGGCCCGCCGAGGCACCCAGCGAGGCACCCTGGCTGTCGAGCGCGGCGGCGAAGGCATCGCCGTCGCGCCGGGAGGAGCCCTCGTCCAGCGTGCGCGCGGTGATCAGGGCCGTGCCCTCACGACCGGCCGGGTCGGCGGTGGTCGGGGCGTCGACGAGCAGGTCGACGCTGACCAGTTCACGCCCGGGGAGGTCGAGGTGGTGGACGACCAGGCCCGGCCCGACGACGGTCGCGTCGAAGGTCGGGAAGCGCCAGGCGACGGGGTCGCCGAGGTCGGGGCGGGTGGCGACGACGCTCATGCGGTGGCCTTCGTGCGGTACTCGAGGACGGCTCGTCCGGTGGGGCGCAGGAACCGCTTGGTGACGGCCTGCACGTCTTCGGCGGTCACGGCGGCCAGGCGGCTCAGCGCCGTGTCGACAAGGCTCGCGTCATCGTGCAGCGTCTCGTGCCGGTTCAACAGGTCGGCGCGCCCCATCGCGGTGGACATGCCGGACAGCCAACCGTGGGTCAGGCGGGCCTGGGCACGCTGCATCTCGTCGTCGGTGGGCCCGGTCTCCGCAAGGCGCGCCACCTCCTCCTCGACCGCGGCTGCGACGGCGTCGAGCGACTGGCCACTGCGGGCGCGGGCGACGATGACGCCGACGTCCGTCCCACCGACCAGTCCCTGCGTTCCGGCGGACACCGACGTGGCCACCCCGTCCGTGCGGACGAGGCGGCGGGTCAGGCGGCTGGCGCCACCACCGGCGAGGACCTCGAAAGCCACCTCGGCGGCGTCGTTCTCCGGGCTTGCCTCCGGCGGCAGTCGGTACACCTCGTAGCGGGTCTCGGCCGGGACGTCCTCGTCCATGACCGCGACGACCTCGTCGTCTCGGGGTCCGATCTCCCCGGCCGGTGCCGGATCGGCCTGGGCCAGGGTGGGGATGCCGCCGAAGTAGCGCTCGACCGCCGCGATCGTCGCCGCCGGGTCGACGTCACCGACGACGGACAGGACGGCGTTGGCCGGGGCGTAGTGGCGCTGGAAGAAGTCGCGGCAGTCGTCGAGCGTCGTCGCGTCGAGGTGGGCCATCGACCCGATCGGCAGGTGGTGGTAGGGGTGGCCCTCCGGATACAGCAGGGCGAACAGCCGCTCCCATGCGGTGCCGTACGGCTGGTTGTCGTAGCGCTGCCGGCGCTCGTTCTTGACCACGTCCCGCTGGTTGTCGAGGTTCTCCTGCGTCAGCGCGTCGAGCAGGGTCCCCATGCGGTCGGCCTCGAGCCACAGGGCGGTCTCGTAGGCATGGGTCGGGACCGTCTCGAAGTAGTTCGTCCGGTCGAAGCTGGTCGTGCCGTTCAACGTCCCGCCGACGGACTGCACGATCGAGAAGTGCTCGGACGGTCCGACGTTGCGCGAGCCCTGGAACATCAGGTGCTCGAACAGGTGGGCCAGCCCCGTGCGGTCGGCACGCTCGTGGCGAGACCCGACGTCGTACCAGACGTTGACGGCGACCACGGGCGCGAGGTGGTCCTCGCTGACCAGCAGGCGCAGGCCGTTGTCGAGCGTGTGGGTCACGAGCGGGGTTGGCGCGCCGTCGGGCACAGCGACTCCTCGTACGAAGGCGGGCCGACCGTACCCGCCCCGACCGCGCGTGTTCAGGCCGGCAGGACCAGCACCCCGTCCATGTACTCGGCCAGCCCGTCGGCCGCGAGGCCGTCGGCGACACGCCGGGCACGATCTGGGTCGTCGTCCCATCCGGTCACGGCGGCGAAGTGCTCGACGGCAACCGGACCGCTGCGCAGCGCGGACACCAACCTGCCCCGGCCCTGCCGGTCCGAGCCCTCGAAGCGCGACTGCGGCGTGGACGCACCTGCGGTCCCGTCCGCGGGGTCGACACCGTCCGGCCCCCCGGCGCGCCGCCACGAGCAGTCGACGGCGACCGGGCACGCCTCGCACTGGGGGGCACGCTTGCGACAGACCACCGCCCCGAGCTCCATGACCGACTGGTTCCAGAGCCATGCACGACCAGCCGGCACCAACCCGTCGGCCCGGTCCTGGGCCTCGCGACGCCCGAGCGAGCGCCCCTCCACCGCACGCGCCAGCACCCGCGCCACGTTCGTGTCGAGGACGCCGTGGCCGTCCACCTCGAACGCGAAGCTCAGCACCGCCCGCGCCGTGTACGGCCCGACCCCGGGCAGGGCCAGCAGGCCGTCCAGCGTGTCCGGCAGCCTGCCGCCGTGGTCGTCACGGACGACGGTGGCAGCGCGATGCAGGTTGACCGCGCGCCGGTTGTAGCCGAGCCCGTCCCAGCGCCGGACGATCTCCCCGACGGCGGCGTCGGCGCACGCCGTGGCGGTCGGGAAGTCCGCCATGAACGCCTCCCACTTCGGCACGACTCGCGCCACCTGGGTCTGCTGGGCCATGGTCTCCGACACGAGCACCGCCCACGGGTCGCGTGTCTGGCGCCACGGCAGGTCGCGCAGGGTCGCCTCACCCCAGGCCAGCAGTGCGTCCGCGAACGTCACGGGTGCGGGTCAGGCCTCGCTGACGTACAGCAGCCGTGCGCTGTCGTCGTCGACGGTGAACGACTGCCCGTCGTGCGACAGCGACACCCGGTCCCCGTCGCGCGTGACGGCGACCTCGTCACCCGCGTGCACGCCGAGTTCCTCGAGCGCGTGCATCACGTCGTGGTTGCCCTGCAACTGCTCGGAGATGCGTTCGATGCGGACGCGGTCCGTGGTCGCGTCCGCCAGGGTCAGCACGACGTAGTCGTCCGGCTTGGACCCCGGGATCGGGTTGCCGTACGGGGACGTGCTGGGGTTGCCGAGGAACGCGACGAGCTTCTCCTCGACGTGGTCCGAGATGACGTGCTCCCAGCGGCAGGCCTCCTCGTGGACGTGTTCGGGCTCGACACCCAATACGTCCACCAGCAGGCGTTCGGCCAGGCGGTGCTTGCGCAGCACCCGGTTCGCGAGTTCACGGCCGGTCTTGGTCAGCGTGACGCGCCGGTCCTTGTCCAGCTTCACGAGGCCGTCGGTCGCCAGGCGAGACACGCCCTCGGACACCGAGGGTGCCGACAGGTCGAGGCGCTCGGCCAGCCGCGCCCGCAGGGCCGGGATGCCCTCCTCCTCGAGTTCGAGGACCGTTCGGAGGTACATCTCCGTCGAATCGATCAACCCACCACTCACGTCACGCCACTTCCCGCCCGGAGGTTCAGCACGATCCTACCGACGGGATCCCGTCGGCAGAGGGGACAGGCACGACGCCCGGGCCCGCGTGTGCGGTGCCCGGGCGTCGTGATGGAACGTTCAGGCCTCGCTGCCGGCGTCGCCGTTGTCGCCGCCGGCCAGCTCCATCGGCGGCTCGTCTGGCGCCTGCACGGCATCGACGGCCCGGAAGGTCACGGACTCACCGTCCTCGGAGACATCCGCGACGATCAGCTGGCCCGTGTCGAACACGCCCTGGAGGATGTTCTCGGACAGCTTGTCCTCCAGCTCGCGCTGGATGGTGCGACGCAGCGGTCGTGCACCGAGCTGCGGGTCGTAACCCTTCTCGGCCAGCCACCCCTTGAGGTTGTCGGTGAGCTCGAGGTCGAGGTCCCGGCCACGCAGCTGGGTCTTCACCCGCTTGATCATCAGGTCCACGATCTCCTTCACCTCCTCCTTGCTGAGGGGGTGGAAGACGATGACGTCGTCGATGCGGTTCAGGAACTCCGGGCGGAAGTGCTTCTTCAGCTCGTCGTCGACCTGGCCCTTCATCTTCTCGTACATCGAGTCGTCGTCGCTGGAGACGAACCCGGTCTTCGGCGCCGTGAGGTTCCGCGTGCCGAGGTTCGAGGTCATGATCAGGATGGTGTTCTTGAAGTCGACCGTGCGGCCCTGCGAGTCGGTCAGACGGCCGTCCTCGAGGATCTGCAGCAGCGTGTTGAACACGTCCGGGTGGGCCTTCTCGACCTCGTCGAACAGCACGACCGAGAACGGCTTGCGGCGGACGGCCTCGGTGAGCTGGCCACCCTCGTCGTAGCCGACGTAGCCGGGCGGCGAACCGATGAGCCGGCTGACGGTGTGCTTCTCCATGTACTCGGACATGTCGAGGTGGATCAGCGAACTCTCGTCACCGAACAGGTACT
>JBFJMP010000218.1:0-4929 GCA_041633895.1 Nitriliruptoraceae bacterium | reverse complement strand
TGCGTCGCCGACGTGCCGCTGCCGCGCTGAAGCGCGGCTACAGGCCGATGTCGCCGGACGAGTCGGTCTCGGTGGACGTCGGTGACGGGGCGTCGCCCGCGGGCTCGTCGGCGGGCACGTCCTCGCCCTCACCGGGGAGTCCGTCCGACGGGACCTCGAACACCGGGTTGTCGTCACCCTCGCCGGCATCGTCGAACTGCGACGGCAGGTCCAGGGCCGGGTCGAACTCCTGGCCGCGGGTGGAGATGCGGAAGCTGACGAGACCGCCGATCACGAGCACGGCGATGACGCCGAGCGTGATCCACCACGACTCGTGCTTCCCGGGGACGCGGGGTTCCCGGGGCAGTGACAACCCCGGGACGTACGTCTCCGAATCGGTGCGGACTCCCGCAGCGTCCGGTTCGCGTCCCGGGGGTGTGGTCAGGCGTGTGCGTGTGCGCACGCCGTCAGCTGGCGATCCGGCGACGACGCTGACGGGCGCGCTTGAGGGTCCGTCGCTCGTCCTCGGTCAGGCCGCCCCAGACGCCAGCGTCCTGGTTGCTGGCGATGGCGAACTCGAGGCACTCCTCGCGGACGTCGCAGCGCATGCAGATGCGCTTCGCGGCGTCGGCCTGTTCGACGGCGGGACCCGTCGTCCCGATCGGGAAGAAGAGCTCGGGGTCTTCGTCGACACAAGCGGAGTTGCTGCGCCAATCCATGGGTGTGGCCTTCCTGTCCGGCGAACTGCGGGGGGTCGTCGCAGTCGGCGGCACGTCGTGAGGGCGGGGTGGAGACGGAGGTTGAAGACGGGTGTTGAAGACGGGTGTTGAAGACGGGGGAGGTGACGGTTGTGAAACTTGTCACGAAGTTCACACGAGCGTAACGATCGTCGCATCACCTGACAAGGGTCTCGTCTGGATTCCCCCGATCAACCCGGACTCTGGTACGGGGCCGTGCGTCGAGTGCGCAACGCCATGCGCACATCAGGTCACACCGTCGCGCAGGCCGTCTGGCGTCAGCCGAGGACGGTCAGCGCCCTCGGGTGGCTGACCATCTCCACGTGCGTGGTCGCCCCGACGTGGTCGCCGTCCACCTGGACCGGAAGTGGACTGGTCGACGTCAGGGTGAATGCCCGGAGGTCGTGCCACGTCGACACGTGGCGGTCGGCGAGGTGGCGCCCGCCGGTGAAGGCCTTGCCCAGGATGCCGAGGATGCGCAGGGTCCCCACCCGGTCGACCGCCGTCACGTCGAGGCCGGCATCGAGTTGCGCGCGTGGCGTGACGCGCAGGGGGCGTGGCCCGAGGAAGGTGTAGGGGTCGCCGTTGCCGACGATGACGATGCCGTAGGTCCCGGTCGTCGTGTCGCCGACGGTCACCTCGATGGACGGGGCGTGCACGGCCGCGTCGCGGAACCAGGTCTGCAGCCCGAGCAGGACGAACGCGCCCTGGCGGAGTCGGGACTTCATGCCGGGGTGTGCCTCGACCGCCTCCACGACCGCGGCGTCGAAGCCGAAACCCGCGATGATCCCGAAGTAGCGCCCGTTGGCGCTGCCGAGCGTGCGCCGGGTCCGACGTCCCGTGCGCAGCCGTTGCAGCGCGATCGACGTCGCCGCGATCGGGTCGTTCGGCAGGCCGTAGGCGCGGGCCAGCACGTTCGTGCCGCCGCCGGGGATCACGCCGAAGGCGACGTCGGTGCCCGCGAGCGCCTGGATGACCTCATTGGCGGTGCCGTCGCCCCCGAGCGAGAACACGGCGTCGACCCCGTCGGCCACGGCTGCTGCCGCCAGCTCCGTGGCGTGACCACGCTCGGTGGTGCCGGCCACGACGAGGTCGAGTTCGGAGGACAGGGCGGCGGCGATGACGTCGCGGACACGGTCGTCCGTGGTCGTCGCACTCGGGTTGAAGACGAGCAGGGCACGTGTGCGCACGGAGGTCCTGGCGGGTCTCCCGAGGGGGTCATCATGGCCCTCAGGCGGTTCGTACCCCCGGTAGGAATCGAACCTACGCTTCCGGCTCCGGAGGCCGGTGCTCTATCCACTGAGCTACGGGGGCATGCTGCGCTTGCGAACCGGCAACGTACCAGCGGCGCTGTCGGCGCCGGAAACGTCGGGTGGCCGAAGGGCCCGGCCGCCCCGGTGGTCGATGGAGTAGCGTCCGTGCCGCCGCCTGACGACCACCGGGAGTGGATGTGCCGCACAAGATCCTCGCCGTCGACGACGACCCGACGATCCAGCGCCTCCTCGAGGTGAACCTCGAAATGGAGGGCTACGACGTGCGCCTGGCCTCCGACGGCGTCGAGGCGGTCGAAGCGGCCCGTGACTTCATGCCGGACGTCGTCCTGCTCGACGTGATGATGCCGCGCAAGGACGGGTGGGAGGCGTGCGCCGACATGAAGGCGGACCCGGACCTCGCCCACATCCCGGTCGTGTTCCTGTCGGCACGCGCCCAGGACGTCGACATCGAGCGTGGTACCGAGGTCGGGGCCGCGGCCTACATCACCAAGCCCTTCGACCCGATCGACCTGCTCGACCTCATCGCCGAGCTGATCGAGGGCTGAGCCCGGTCAGCGTCGGCGGCTGGCGGCGACCATTCCGGCTGCCACCAGTGCGGCGACGCCGAGGCCGCCACCGGTCGAGGGGGTGTCCCCGCCGGCCGCACCGTCGACCCCGCCGTCGGTCGCCGGGTCCTCCGTCGTGGTCGTCGGTTCCGGGGACGGTGCCGGGGTGGCGTCCCCGGCGCACGACGAGCCGGGCACCGGTTCGGCCCAGCGCGGGTCGTCCACGCGGTACGCGCGTTCGACGAGGTAGTCCTGTGGGTCGAGCAGCATGTCGACGTCCGGGCGGAAGGCCATGCCGGCTGCGTCGATGTCGGCGTTGAGCTCGTCCGCGTACTGCGCCTGGCCCGCCGAGATCACGGGCGCCCACGCGTCCGCGTGGGTCGGGATGAAGATCCGCGGGTGGGTCGCCTCGACGTAGAGCACGGGGTCCTGCAGGCCGGACACGGGCGCGTCGAAGCCGAGGATCGCGTTGGCCAGGACGTCGACGCAACCGGGGAAGGCATCGAGCGCGGCGCCCACCTCCGGGGTGTCGAAGATCGGACCGGCCGAGTTGCCCACGACCAGCGTGAAGTCACCGTCCTTGAGGTGGTACAGCCACGTCCCGCCCTGGTTCGACTCCTGCTGCTGCGCGAGGAAGCGGAAGAGCTCGTCGGGGTTCGTCATCAGGTGGTCGATGTACGGCTGTGGATCCATGATCGGGACGAACGGGTCGACCTGATTGTCCTCACCCGGCGGGGCCGCTGCGGAGTGCACGTGCTGGAGCACCGTCACCGGCTCCACGTCGCTGAACAGCCGGAAGGCTGCGGCCACCCCGGGAGCCGGTGTGTCGGCGGTACCGGTGATCGCGCACGGGAAGTCGGTCGGGACACCCTCGCGCTCGGCGCCCTGCTGCGCCACGGTGCAGATCTCCTCGCTGCCGACGACGGTGGCTCCGGTCAGGCCGGCGACGTAGCCGAGGTCGCCGGCGTGGTCGAAGTGTCCGTGGCCGACGAGCACGGCCTCGGGTTCGAGCCCCGCCAGCTCCTCACGTCCGATCGGGAGGTAGTCCTCGACCGCTCCGATGATCTCCCAGGCGTCGAACAGCAGCAGGTGGCCGCCGATGGTGATCACGAACGACGACACGCCGATCCAGTGGAGCGTCACGTGGTCCGGATCGTCCCAGTGCTCGCCCAGCAGTTCGTTGCGCAGCGCGAGCGCCTCGTCACTGACGACCACGTCCGCTGCGGCGGGCAGTGGCTGCCAGTCGGCGATCGGTGTGCGCTCGGGAGCCGCGACGGCCGGCAGTGCGGCCGCGACCGCAAGCACCAGTCCGGCCACCAACGTCGTCATGACACGTCGAGTCGTTCCCATCCTGTTTCCCTCCCGCTCCGCCGTGGAGGGTACGGGCTCCGACGTCCGGCCCCGTTCGCCGTAGCATGGCCCGCCCCGACGACAGCACGGCACCGGCATGGCTCGCCCCGACGACTTCGACCCCACGCTCGCAGACCTCGGCCTGAGGATTCGCGCGGCGTTGGCGGCTGCTGACCTCCCTGACATCGACCCCGGGTTCGAACGTCCCAAGCAGGCCGACCACGGCGACTGGGCGTCCACCCTGGCCATGCGCCTCGCCAAGCCGGCGCAGCGCAACCCCCGCGAGATCGCGCAGGCCGTCGTCGACCACCTCGAGTTGCCGGCCGCGGTCGACGAGGTGTCGATCGCGGGGCCGGGCTTCCTCAACTTCCGGTTCGCCCCCGCCTACTACGCGGACCTGGTCCGCGCCGTCGTCGCCGCTGGCGCGGACTTCGGGCGCAGCGCGTCGTCCGCGCAGGCGGGACAGACGATCAACGTCGAGTTCGTGTCCGCCAACCCCACCGGTCCCCTGCACCTGGGCGCCGGCCGCTGGGCCGCCCTCGGCGATGCGCTGGCCGAGCTCTTCGAGGCGACCGGCATGACCGCCGTTCGCGAGTACTACGTGAACGACGCCGGCGAACAGATTCGTCGGTTCGGGGAGTCGGTCGTCCTCGTCGGCACCGGGCAGCCGTTGACGGAGGACCACTACCGGGGGGCCTACATCGCCGACATCGCCGAGGAGTTGCGTGGAATCCACGGCGACACCCTCTTCGCCGACGGCCTGGAGCGTGCCGAGGAGGTGGGGGAGCTCGCCGTCGAACAGATGCGGTCCCACATCCAGGAGACGTTGCACGACCTCGGCGTGGACTACGACGTCTGGTACTCCGAGCGCGACGGCCTGCACGAGTCCGGGGCGATCGCCGCCACGATCGAGGAGCTGCGCGCCCAGGGGAACACCTACGAGCAGGACGGGGCGCTCTTCCTGAAGACGGCGCAGCACGGTGACGACAAGGACCGCGTCATCGTCCGCTCGGACGGCCGCCCCACCTACTTCGCCGCGGACTG
>JBFJMP010000217.1:0-4929 GCA_041633895.1 Nitriliruptoraceae bacterium | reverse complement strand
GTCGAGACGGTGCGCACCTACGTCGCGTTGGCGTCGTGGATGGCCGAGGTCGTGCAGGGGGTCGGTGGGCTGTCGCGCCTCGGGACGATCGGGGCGCGCCTGCAGGAGCGAGCGGCGTCGCGCTCCCACGAGCGGTCCACGGCCGACGAACGCTGGGCCTGCGTGGTCGAGGTGGAGGAACGGGGCGGCGACGTCCACCGGGCGTGGGCCTACGGCACGGATCGCCACGGCGTCGCCGCCGAGCTCGCGGCAGCCATGGCCGTCGCCGCACCCACCGCCGCTGGCCGACGGGCGCCCGCCCAGCTCCTCGATGCCGCGGCGACGCTGGACGACCTCGCCGACCGCGGCGACCTGCGCTGGTCGACGAGCCAGTCGCCGGGCCGCGCCCCGCGCCCGACCCGCGGGACGTGACCCGTCAGGTCGACAGGGCGTCCAGCACGATCATGACCCAGATGAGGCCCACGATGAGGCTGTTGAAGGTCGTGTGCCAGACCGTGGACGCGAGGACGGCGACGGCCTGACGGCGTTCGGGGCGCAGGTCGCCGAGGCCGACGGCACCGGATGGCCCCACTCGGGTGGGGCGCCGCGCACGGGCCGCGGCGGCGCGGGCACGCTTGGTCTGGCGGTACGACCGCAACACCGGCAGGGGCACCTCGCGACCGTCCCCGTGCACGTACGCCGAGCGGTAGACGCGCCCGTACACGAAGCCGGCGACGCCCACGGCGAGGGCCGCGCCGAGCGGCACGAGCATCACCATGTGCGCGAGCCCGAAGACGAGCGCGGCCACGGCCTCGCGCCGCGGGGACGCGTCCTCGAGTCCGGCCCGGAACACCTCCTCCTCGACGAAGGCCAGCCACGGCAGCAGCGCCAGCAGGGGGAGCAGGAAGCCCGACGTGATCAGGATGAGGGACCAGTCGGGTCCGCTCGCTGGCGGCGGACCGCTGTGGGCGACCGCCTCCTCCAGAGGGGTGAACACGGCGTTGCTGGAGGTGCCGAGCAGGGAACCGAGGCCGAGGTCCATCCCGGGCACGGTGCTCACGAGCACACCAGCGATGGTGATGACGATGCCGGCGAGCAGTGCGGCGGCCAGCAGGTGGCGGGGACGGATGCGCGACCAGACCAGCAGGACGAGGCGGCGATGGGACCAGGCACCCCGTCCGGCGCGCACCAGAGTGACCAGGATCCACCCGGTTACGAGGAGACGGAGCAGGGTTGCGTACACGGCCCGCGCAGCGTACGGCCCGGTTGTGACGCAACCGCATCGTGTGCGATCGCAGGTCGCAACCCGTCGCTAACGTGGGAGGTGTCGACCGAGGAGCCGGGCATGGACACCCTGAACACGATGCGGGAGCGGGTCGCGGTCCTGATCACCCTCGCCACGCGCCTCCTGGTCCGGGCGGTTGCCATCGCGACCAGCGTCGGTGCCTCGTCGCTGGCGCTGATGTCCCGGGTGCTCACCAGCCTCGGCACGCGCTCGGCCGAGATCGCCGAGATCGAGACGCCGGTCGACGAGGAGCGGCACCGCGGTCGGCGTCGGTCCGGGCTGTGGTTCGCGGGTGGGTTCGTCGTCGGCGCGGGCGCGGGCGTCGCGGCTGCCGAGTACGTGCATCGCCAGCACCACGACCACGAGGTCGACGACGCCACGGCGCGCCACCTCGCTGCGGTCGCGCAGGACACGGACACCGCCGGGTGACGGACCTCTTCGGAGGCGAGGAACTGGTCGGTGAGGTCGTCGGAGTCCACTACACCGACGAGGGCACCGGGTTCGGTGTCGTCGAGGTCATGCCCGACGGCGGGGGCGAGGGCCAACGCTGTTCGGGCCCGCTGGCCGAGCTCGTCGAGGGCCAGTCGGTCCGCCTGGTCGGGCGCCTGAACGACCATCCACGCTACGGCCTGACGTTCGAGGCGCTGCTCTACGAACAGGTGGCGCCCACGACCGAGGCCGGCCTGCGCTCCTTCCTCATGTCCGAGCGCTTCGCCGAGATCCCGGCCGCGACCATCACCCGCCTGCTCACCACCTTCGGGACGCGGCTGGGTGATGTCGTCGAACGCGAGCCGGGGCGGCTGGTGACGGAGGCCGACATCGACGACGACGTCGCCGCGCGCATCGTCGAGGCGTGGGAGTCCGGCCAGTCGTTCGCTCGACTCCACCGGCTGCTCGCGGACGCAAGCCTGCCCAACGACCTGGTCCGTGCCGCCCACGGGCACTTCGGCCCGGCAGCCGACGAGGTCCTGCAGGACGACCCGTACGCGCTGCTCGAGGTCGACCGGGCACGCTTCGGCCACGCCGACCAGCTGGCACGCCGGCTGGGGATCGAGCCGACCGATCCCCGCCGCCTCGCCGCGGGGGCGCGTGCCGCAGTCGCCGCAGCGCGGCGCCAGGACGGCCATCAGTTCCTCGTGCGGGCCGACTGCGTGGCCGCAACGAGCCGCCTGTTGGGCGTCGACGCCGTGGCCGCGGTCGACGGCATCGACCGGGCCATCGCTGGGGGCATGCTGGCCACGGACGAGGTCGCGCCGTCGCGCGGTGACGGCACGGTGGTGCCCGTCGTGTCGACGCCGGCCGGGATCCGGACCGAGCGCGCGCTCGCCGACGAGCTGGTTCGACTGATCGAGTCCACGTCGCGGCTTGCCGGTGCGGTGACGCCCGACCTCGACGACGAACTCACGGACGGGCAGTGCGAGGCGATCGCCTCCGCGTTGGGCAACACCGTCACCCTGCTGACCGGCGGACCGGGCACCGGCAAGACCCGCACGATCGAAGAACTCGTCCGCGCTGCGCTCGACGCCGACGCCAACGTCGCCCTGTGCGCGCCGACGGGACGGGCCGCCAAGCGCATCGAGGAGCTCGTCGGGCACCCCGCGACCACGATCCACCGCCTGCTCGAGGCCCGTCCGATGCCGGGTGGTGGGTTCGTGTTCCAGTACGGGCCGGACGAGCACCTGCCGTACGACCTCGTGGTGTGTGACGAGGTGTCCATGTGTGACACCTCGTTGGCGCGGTCCCTGGTCTCGGCCATCGCCGACGGCTCGCACCTCGTGCTCGTCGGGGACCCGGACCAGTTGCCGTCGGTCGGACCCGGCGACGTGCTGCGCGACCTGCTCCGCGCCGAGGTGGTGCCGACCACACGACTCACCGAGGTGCATCGCCAAGCCGCCGCCTCGCGCATCGTCACCCTCGCGACGGCCGTCAACGACGGGGCCGAACTCGCGCTGCCGGGGATCGACGGCGACGTGTTCATGGCCGAGGAGAGCCGTACCGACCAGATCACGCCGCGCGTCGTCGAGGCCGTCGCCGAGCGTGCACCGGACTACTTCGGCGTCGACGTCACCGACATCCAGGTCGTCGCGCCGATCTACCGCGGCCCGTGCGGGGTCGACGCCCTGAACCGGGCGCTGAAGGAGCGTCTGAACCCCGCGAGTCCCAGCACACCCGCGATCGCGGGCTTCCACGCCGGCGACCGGGTCATGCAGACGCGCAACGACGCCGACCTCGACGTGTCCAACGGCGACATCGGGCACGTCGTCGACGTCGACGGGCGCAAGCGTGCGCTGCGGGTGGCGTTCCCACGCGGCGAGGTGGTCTACACCGCCGAGCAGGCACGGGAACTGACGCTGGCCTGGGCGATCACCGTGCACAAGTCGCAGGGCGGGGAGTGGCCGGTCGTGGTGCTCGTGTGCGAGCGCAGCCACCGCAGCATGCTGTGGCGCAACCTCGTCTACACCGCCATCACGCGGGCGGCACGCGCCCTCATCGTGGTCGGGCAACGGGACGCGGTGCGAACGGCCGCGGCACACGACCGGCCCTCGAACCGGCAGACAGCGCTTGCGTGGCGGTTGGCCCGCGGGGTCCAGGCGACGCAACCGGTGCTCACATGAGCGGCGACGAGCGTGCACACCTGTACGCCCGCCTCCCGTTGACGTCGGACGTCCACTGGTGGCGGCGTCTCGCTGCGGCCAGCCCGGACGGGCGCGTGCTGGAACTCGGCGCCGGCACCGGGCGACTGACCGGTCCGCTGGCCGCCGAGGCCGAGGTCGTCGCGGTCGACCGCGACCCGGCGTCGCTCGACATCCTGCGCGCCGCGGGCATCGCTGGTGTCCGCACGGTCGAGGCCGACGTCACCGAACTCGACCTCGGCGAACGCTTCGGCCTGGTGCTGGCACCCGTGTCGCTGCTGAACGAGGTCGTGACGCCGGAAGGCCAGCGCGCCCTCGTCCGCGTGATGGCCGACCACTGCCGGCCCGACGGCCGCGTCGTGTTCCAGGTCCTGAACCCGGTGTGGCTGATGACCGGACGCTCCGTGCAGGGCACGATCGAGGGGATCGACGGCACCCGCGTCGACGTGGACGTCGACATCCTCGACCCGGACCTGTGGGCGCAGCAGGTGCGGACCCGGCTGGTCTACACGTTCGACGACGGTGAACGCCTCGTCGACGAGGTGCCGTGCCGGGCCGTGTTCCCGGGTGACCTCGAGGCGATGCTGACCGAGGTCGGGATGCGCGTCGTCGAGGTGTGGGGCGCGGTGCCGGGCATCGATGGCCTCAGCGCGGACGACGGGGCGTGGCACGTGCTGGCGGAACCCGCCTAGCGGACCACCGTCTGGGCGAGCGTCGACACGACGGCCTCGGTGATCGCCCCGGTGCCGCCGAGGACGAGCAGCTGTTCCGGTTCGAGGCGCAGGAGGCCGGCCGTGACCGATGTCGGCGTCGGCGACGAGGGCGGCGTCAGCAGCAGGGGCGCACGCAGCGCAGCGGCGGCCGCCGCACCGCCCAGGGCGTCGGCGAAGTCCGCGCCCGTCGCCGCAAGGGCGTAGCGGGTGTCCCCGACGCAGAGGGACGCGATCGGACACGACGCGACGGCAGCCGTCTCGTAGCGGGTGTCGCCGGCCGCGCGGACGACCGCCGGACGGCTCGCCCGGTCCGCGATCG
>JBFJMP010000216.1:0-4934 GCA_041633895.1 Nitriliruptoraceae bacterium | reverse complement strand
CGCGCAGCGCATCGAGCAGGAGCACGGCCGCACCCCGACCACGGACGAGCTCGCCACCGCACTCGGTGTCAGCCGCGAGGACGTCGAGGACCGTCGCCGCGCCACCATGAAGGCCACCCTCCTCCAGCTCGACCAGCCGGTCAACGACGGCGAGGGCGGCTCGGAGACGCTGGAGTCACTGCTTCCCGAACTGGACATGACCCACATGCCGGAGGACGCACTGGAGCACCGCGAGTTGATCGGGGCCATGCGGGTCGCGGTCAACCATCTGGACGAGCCGCACCGCACGGTCATCGAGCGCTACTTCTTCGGCGGAGAACTCCTGCAGGACATCGCCGCGTCCATGGGCGTCACCGAGGCCCGCGTCTCGCAGATCCGGGCCGAGGCCATCACCGCCATGCAGGCCTGGATGGGCGAACTCTACGACGGCGTCCCGGTCGTCGACGCCAGCGCCCCGGGTCTGCGGCGGCGGGCGTCCTACGTCGCCACCATGCGTGCCCACACCACCTGGCGTGAAGCACTCGACGCCTCCCCCAGCGTCGAGTCCATGCTCGCGCACCATGCCTGACCCAGCCGAGCGCGCAGGACTGGTCCTGGGCGTCGGCCTGCCCGATGCCTGTCGGCGGCGCGTCGACGCCCTTGACGGGATCGAGGTCACCGACGACGTCGATCGCGTCGCGGAAGCCGGCCTCGTGCTGCTGTCGACGCGGGTCCCACGCGCCGAACTGACCAACCTGATGGCCACGATCGCACCGAACGTGGCCGGGCCCGTCGTCGCGCTGGTGCACACCGGCGGCGAACAGTCCGCCGTCGAGATCGTGCGTCGCGGCGGGCGTGGCGTGCTCGCCGAGGGCAACGAAGCCGGTCTGCTGTCATTCCTGAACGGCGACGCCGGGGCGCAGGCCCTCCTCGAGACGTACGACCGCGAGGTCGCACGCACCGAGGCGAGCCCCGGACGCACACGAGGCACCGACGCCGTGACGGGCCTGCCCGACGGGGCCAGCCTCGAGGCACGCCTCGACACGCTGTCGCAGGACGACGTGGTGCCGCGGGTCGCGCTCCTGCGGATCGTGCGCACCCCGGGCCGCGACGTCCTCAACGAGGACGGCGCGAACCTCGTCCGCCGGCGCCTCGCCTCCCAGTTCCTCGCCATCGCCCGGAACCAGGGCTGTGATCTCTTCGCACTGCCTGGTTGGGACTTCGCCCTCGTCGGCGCCGACCTCGAACCGGACCAGGCCGAACTCCTCGGCCACGCCCTCGACTCGATCGCGGACACCTACGCCCCGGGGGGCTCGCCGACGTTGGGCGTCGCGATGGGTCACGCCGGTCCCGAGGTCACCACGGATGTGGCGGCCCTCGTCGAAGCCGCCCAGCGGGCGCTGGAGGTCGCGGCTGCGGACCGCGCCCTCGTGGTCGTGAACGCGGACTCGTTGCCCGCTGGCGTGTCCGCCACGACCGAACTGGACGCGGCACTGCGGATCGTCGACCACGCGGAACGACACACGGCGCTGGGTCGAGCCCACGGGCGACGTGTCGGCGAGGTGGCGGCGATCCTGGCCGGCGAGCTCGGCTACGACGGGATCGCCCGGTCGCGCATCCAACTCGCGGGGCACCTGCACGCCATCGGCCTCGCGACCATGCCGGACGCCGACGCTGGGGCGCGCGACTACCCGGACGCCAGCGCGGACTACCTGCGCGCCAGCGCCGGCGAGGACGTCGCCGCGATCGTTCGTGCCCACCGCGAGCACTGGGACGGCAGCGGGTTCCCCCGCGGGCTGACGGGTACCGAGATCCCGGTCGGGGCGCGCATCGTCGCCGGGGCGCGGTGCCTCGTGGACCTCGTGGACGGCGCCGATGCCCAGGGAACGCGCATGTCCCTGGACGAGGTGGCGGACGTCCTGCGCACTCGGTCGGGCACGACCCTGGACCCGGACATCGTGCTGGCGATCCTCGACCTGTTGCCGCCGCTGGTGGCTGGGGCGGGGCGGCTCGCACTGACCGGCTGAGCCGCGGCGTCGCCCGGTCAGGCCAGCCCGGAGGCGAGGGCGTGCAGCACGATGCCGACGACGGCACCCACCACGGTGCCGTTGATGCGCACGAACTGCAGGTCGCGACCCATCCACAGCTCGAGCCGGTCGGAGGTCTCCTCCGCATCCCACCGGTCGATGGTTGCACCCACGAGGTTGCCGACCTCACGCTGGCCGACGGCCGCGACCTGCGGCGCGATGTCCGCGAGCACCTCGACGACCCGGTCGTGGAGCGGGCCACCGTGCGAGAGTCGCTCCCCCACGCCGCCCAACGCCTCGGCGGCGAGCCTGCGCAACTCCGAGTCGGCGCCGTCGGGTCCACCGGCCCGCCGCACGCGCTCGCGGACCTCACGCCACCACGCCGTCACCCATTCGTCGAGGCGGTCCTCGGTGAGGATGTCCCCGATGACCTCCTCGACGCGCTCGACGAGCGCGTCGTCGTGCTGCAGGCGGCGAGCGAGTTCCAGCAGTTGGGCATCCGCTGCGTGGCGGATCTCGTGATCGGTGTCGCGCGCCACCTGGGTCAGGAACGTGCGCACCACGTGCTCCGCACGTTCGAACACGAGGTCGTCGAGCACGGCGGGCACCCACGACGGGGACTGCTCGCCCAGGCGGCGCCGCAGGGGCGCCCGGTTCTGCTCGATCTGCTCGTGGATGGCGTCGACGGTCGAGGTGACGAGGGCCTCGTGGCGTCCGTCCCGGACAGCCTCGGCCAAGGAGGACCCGGCCAGTCCGGCCAGGGACGGGATCGGCAGGCGTGTGCGGATCCCGTGGCTGATGCGGCGGACGACGGCACTCTCGTCGGCTGCGTCCAGGGCGGCCGCCGCGACCTCCGCGGCCTGCGCGGCGATCCGTTCGGCGTTCGCCGGTTGCGCCAGCCAGTTGCCGAGCCGCTCCACGTGCACCGGATCGGCGAGGCGCTCACGGACCTGCTCGGGATCGAGGAAGTTCTCCTCGATGAACACCGCGAGGTTGGCCCCCAGGCCGTCCTTGGACTTCGGGATGACCGCCGTCTTCGGGATCGGCAGGCCAAGGGGGTGGCGAAACAGCGCCACCACGGCGAACCAGTCCGCGAGCCCGCCGACCAGTCCGGCCTCCAGTGCGGCACGCAGGTAGCCGACGGCCGTCGAGTCCTCCAGCGCGAACGTCGCGACGAACCCGACGGCCACGACACCGAGCAGGCCGGTCGCCCGGCGGCGTGCCGCGGCCAGGGCGGCCCGCTGTTCCTGCTCGGTCGCGCTCGCCGTTGCCTTCACAGCCAGTCCGCGTCGTCGGGCGCCTCGTAGGTGAAGTCGTTGCCACGGATCGTCAGGCGGTGGCGCGGGCCCTCGACGTCGAGTGCGCCCCGGTCGTCGACGACCGCGTCGTCGTCGTAGGCGACGTCGCCCGGGTACAGGCAGCAGATCGTGTCGCCGTCCGGGACGATGCGGGGGGTGAAGTGCATGTAGCGCCGGCCGCGACAGCGCTGCTCCGCTGCGGACACGCTGGCGACGTCCGCGAGGCCGAGCAGCGTCACGTACTGCGGCGGCGCCAGTTGGAGTTCACCTGCCGCGTGCTCGTCGAGTGCCCCCTGCAGCGTGATCCAGCGGTGCGCCGTGATCTCCTCGCCGTCGACCGTGACGGGACTGCGGTCTCCGGCGGAGGCCATGAAGAACCACGTTGCGAAGCGTCTCGGCGGCCCGGGTGGCGTCGTCCAGTGGGACAGCGGGACGAGGCTCACCGGGTCGAGGTCCAGGCCGGTCTCCTCGCGGACCTCGCGGATGCCCGCCATGCGCGCCGCGTGGTCGTCGTCGTCCGCGCCGCGTCGGTCCCCGTCGTCCACGCGCCCACCGGGGAAGACCCACCCGCCACCATGGAACGCGAGCTTGGCGTGACGTCGGACCATCAGCGTCTGGACGCCGTCCGGGCCGTCGCGCATGACCATGACCGTCGCGGCTGGCGCGACGGGGACGGCGTCGGACACGTGGGGCTCCCGTGGCTGTGGTCGGCGCCAGTATGCCGCCCGGCCGCAGTTCCGCGAGCCACGCCCCGCCCCGTTCGTCCCGGCCAACCGTCGGATCAGGCGTTCGCGGCTCCCGACTCGTCGTCTCTCACGACGACTGCCTGGTCGTAGGTGGAGGCCACCACGCGCACCCATGTCGTCAGGAGTCGACCCACGACGACGACGACCAGCAGGGTGGTGACGGCACGCACCGCAGCGTCCATGGGGTCCAGCGACCCGTCGGCCAGGCGCCACGCCACCGGGGCCAGTGCCGCCAGTCCGAGGCCACCGAGGAGTCGTCGCAGGGGTCCGGCGCTCATCGGTGTGCCTCCAGCTCGTCGCGGACGGCGACGGCCACGTCGATCGGCGTGCAGCGGACCAGTCCGCGGCCGCCCGTCGACGACAGGCCGTGGCCGAGGACCAGACCGAGGTCGTAGGCCGTGCGGACCGCTTCGCCGACCGCATCGCTGCCAACCCATGACACGGCCAACGGGTCGTCGAACAGCAGACCGCGCCAGTCCGATCCCCCGACGACCAGGTGGAGCCAGCGATCCCCGCGGTGGTCGGCGATCCACCTGCGGCCACGACGGGTGTCCTTGGTGGCGACCGCGAACGGCGCGTCGCCTCGGGGCTGGGTCGACATGCGCACCAGCGGGATGCCCCGGGCCTTGGCCAGACGCTCGGCCCGCGTGCCGACGACCACGTCAGGACCCGTCGGCAGTGGACGGCACAGGGGCCCGATGACCCGCGCGAAGGCGTACACCCACTCGGCGTCATCGGCCGGACGCTGCTGCAGCACGGCGTCGATGAAGGGATCGGACAGGCCCAGGCGCAGCAGGCCACGCCGGGACCAGGCACCCGCGGACGCCTCGACGGAGGCCAGGGCGAGTGATGGGCCGCCCCGTGGCCGGGCGCTGCGCGCAGGG
>JBFJMP010000215.1:0-4939 GCA_041633895.1 Nitriliruptoraceae bacterium | reverse complement strand
GGCGACGAGCCGGCGGACCCGTGCGACGAGAACCGCAACCTCTGCCTCCAGGTCCTGCACCGCTGGCCCAGCACCAACCCCGACGGCACCCCCTGCTACCGCTCGGAACTGGAGTGGTACCTCCCTGACGAGGTCCCACCCGAAGCCGAGTACTACCCCACCCTCGGCATGCTCTACCGGTGGACCGGTCCCGACAGCTGGTTCGCGGACAACACGATCGACGGCTCCTCCCCCACGGCGTGCTGGGGTTTCCCGCCCGTCGACCTGCCACCCACGCCGGACGACATCGGCAACGCCCTCGCGGACAGCATCGCCGAGCACCTCCCCGCCCCGGCCCTGCAGACCAACCCGAACCGCATGGTCGTCGGCCTCCCGACCTACCTCATCGCCCAGTGGGACGACGACACCCCGGCGGACCCGGATGCCCCGGACACCCTTCGCATCCACGTCGCCGACCTCACCCTGGACGTGAACGGCACGACGTTCGCCATCAGTTTCGACGCGGTCGGTCGCTACGAGGTCGCGTGGGGCGACGGCACCACCACTCCCCACACGGTCGAAGGCGAACCACACCCGCACGGTGAGGTGGCCCACATCTACCGCGACGCGAGCGACGACGGCACCCGCACCCTGTCCGTCCAGGAGTTCTGGACCGTGACCTGGACGGTCGCCGGCATCGGCACCTTCGGACTGCCCGCGGAGGTGACCCCACCGCCCACGACGTTCACGGCCGAGCTGCGCGAGTACCAGGCCACCATCGACGGCTGAACGTGGCAGGCTCAGGGCGATCCCCGATGCGGTGAACGCCTCGCTCCGACATCGTGGACAGCGACCCACTCACCGAGGACGCACGATGCCACGCTCGCCCCGCCCCCGCCGCACATCCCTCCGGACCGCGATCGCCGCCCTCGGCATCGCGGTCCTCGTGCTCCCCGCCTGCACGACGGACGCGGCCACCGGCCCCGGAGCCGTCACCGACGAGTCGAGTGCCATCGACGCCATCGTCGACTCGTTGGCAGGCACCAGTTGGACCTGGGCCGGCAAGCTCGACGTCGACATCACCGACGACCAGATCGCCGAGCTGATCGCCGCCGAACGCGGCACGTTCGACGCCCAGTCCAACGTCCTCGCCTCGGATCTCGAAGACGACCTCCGGCGCTGGATCGCCGAGACCGAGCGCCAGCGGATGCACGGCGCCCTCGCCGACGACGGCTCGTTCCGCATCGCGTGGGAGCGCAACGGCCAGAACCTCGCCGACGGGCGCCTCGACGCGGCCGAGGTCTTCACCGGCGACTCGATGACTCCCGAGGCGGCCTTCCACCTCCAGCTGGACATCCCGGCCCTGATCAAGTTCTTCACCGAGGAGACCGCGGTGGACGCCGGCGAGGTCCCCAGCATCGACGAACTTCGTCGGCAGGCCGAGGGCTTCATCACGGACACGGACTTCCTCGCGGTGGTGCTCGCCATCCTCGACGGCGAGTTCGGCGGCCTCGACGGCACGATCCCGCTCGCCCAGTTCGGTGCGACGCCCCAGGACCTCGACGAGATCCGCGCCTACTACGACAATCGACTGATCGGCCAGGCGGATCCGGACACCTACCGCGACCTCCTCGACACCGCCCTCACCCTCGGTGACCTGACGACCGCCGGCGACATGACCACCGTCAGCGCCGACCTCCACCCCCGCGACGCGGCCTTCGCCGTCTACGACCTCTTCGACGATGCCGAGTCACTCGCCGAGGATGCCCTGGGCGAGGGCATGGACACCGAGGACCTGCCCGAGACGATCGCCGACGCCGTGGCCTTCACCTTCGACGCCGCCGGTCGCCTCGTCGAGGTGCGCACGGACGTCGTCGGCATCGCCACCCAGCTCGCACTCGCGACCCCGAACCTCGGCGAGGCGGAACGCGCGATCATCGAGGCCCTCGAGGGTGCGCGCGTCGACGTCGTCTTCTCGTTCGGTGAGCACGGCCAGGTCACCACGGTCATGGACGCCGACGCCACGACCATGAAGTGGGACGACCTCGCCGAGTTCTTCTTCAGCGGCATCGGCGACGTCGTCGGCTGACGCTGGCCGCGCACCGACCCGCTGACCGGGTTGGCCATGACCGCCAGCGAGTAGCGTGTGGGGTCCAGCGGCAGGCCGCGAGCACCTGCCGCCAGACCGCTCGCTCCCCGAAGGCATGGCCACATGAAGATCATCTACACCTACACCGACGAAGCTCCCGCGCTGGCCACCCACTCGTTCCTCCCCGTCATCGAGGCCTACGCCGGCGCAGCCGGCGTCGAGGTCGAGACGCGCGACATCTCGCTGGCAGCCCGCATCCTCGCCGCCTTCAACGACCTCCTCCCCGCGGACCAGCAGGTCAACGACGCGCTGGCCGAGCTCGGCGACCTGGCCAAGACGCCGGACGCCAACATCATCAAGCTGCCCAACATCTCCGCGTCGATCCCGCAGCTGACCGCGGCGATCAAGGAGTTGCAGGCCGACGGCTACGACCTCCCCGACTACCCCGAGGAGCCGCAGACCGACGCCGAGCGTGACGCCAAGGCGCGCTACGACGCCGTCAAGGGTTCGGCCGTCAACCCCGTGCTGCGCGAGGGCAACTCCGACCGCCGCGCCCCCGCCGCCGTGAAGGCCTACGCCCGCAAGAACCCGCACTCGATGGGCGCCTGGTCGTCGGACTCGGCCACCCACGTCGCGACCATGGGCACCGACGACTTCCGCGCCAACGAGAAGTCGGTCACCGTCCCCGACGCGACCACCGTCCGCATCGAGCACGTCGCCACCGACGGGACGACCACCGTCCTCAAGGACGGCCTCGCGCTGCTGGCCGGCGAGGTCATCGACGGCACCTACCTCAGCGCCGCGTCGCTGCGGTCGTTCCTCGCCGCGCAGATCGCCGACGCCAAGGACAAGGGCGTCCTGTTCTCGCTGCACATGAAGGCGACGATGATGAAGGTCTCCGACCCCATCATCTTCGGCCACGCCGTGACCACCTACTTCGCCGACGTCTTCGACCGCTACGGCGACGTCATCGCCGAGGCGGGCGGCGACCCGACGAACGGCCTCGGCTCCGTGCTGGCCGCCGTGGACACCCTGCCGGCCGACCAGGCCGCCGAGATCCGCGCCGCGATCGACCAGGCGCTCGCCGACGGCCCCGACATGGCGATGGTCGACAGCGACCGCGGCATCACCAACCTCCACGTCCCCAGCGACATCATCATCGACGCCTCGATGCCGGCGATGATCCGGACCTCGGGCCAGATGTGGAACCCCGCCGGTGAGCAGCAGGACGCCAAGGCGACGATCCCGGACTCCAGCTACGCCGAGCTGTACGACGAGACCATCGAGTTCTGCAAGCAGCACGGCGCCTTCGACCCGACCACGATGGGCACCGTCCCCAACGTCGGCCTGATGGCGCAGAAGGCCGAGGAGTACGGCTCGCACGACAAGACCTTCGAGATCGCCTCCGCCGGGACCGTTCGCGTCGTCGACGCCGCCGGCACCGTGCTCATGGACCACGAGGTCGAGGCCGGTGACATCTGGCGCGCCTGCCAGACCAAGGACGCGCCGGTCCGTGACTGGGTCAAGCTCGCCGTGAACCGCGCCCGTGCCACCGGCTGGCCGGCCGTGTTCTGGCTCGACGAGAACCGCGCCCACGACGCGCAGCTGATCGAGAAGGTCAACACCTACCTGCCCGAGCACGACACCGACGGCCTCGACATCCGGATCATGAACGTCCGCGAGGCCACCCGGTTCGCGCTGGAGCGGGCCGCCAAGGGCGAGAACACCATCACCGTCACCGGCAACGTCCTGCGCGACTACCTGACGGACCTGTTCCCGATCCTCGAGCTCGGCACCTCGGCCAAGATGCTCTCGATCGTGCCACTGATGAACGGCGGTGGCCTGTTCGAGACGGGCGCCGGCGGCTCGGCCCCCAAGCACGTCCAGCAGTTCATGAAGGAGAACCACCTGCGGTGGGACTCGCTGGGTGAGTACCTCGCGCTGGCCGTGTCGTTCGAGCACCTTGCGGACACGACGGACAACGCCCAGGCGAAGGTCCTGTCCGAGACGCTCGACCGCGCGACCGAGCGCTGGCTGGACGAGGGCCGCGCCCCGTCCCGCAAGGTCAACGAGCTCGACAACCGCGGCAGCACCTACTACCTCGCCGCCTACTGGGCCGCCGAGCTGGCCGCCCAGGACAGCGACGCGGACCTCGCTGCGCGCTTCGCGCCGCTGGCCTCCGCGCTGGCCGACAACGAGGACGCCATCGTCAGCGAGCTCGTCGAGGTGCAGGGCCAGCCCATGGACATCGGCGGCTACTACTGGCCGAACCGTGACCAGGCCGACGACGCGATGCGCCCGTCCGCCACGTTCAACGAGGTCCTCGCGACCCTCTGACCGACCGCGCCACCTCCCGGTTCCCGCGCTCAGGCGCGGGAACCGGGAGCGGCAGGGCGGAAGGGGCGCGGCCGACGCAGAAACCCGCGCTGGGGCGCGGGAACCGGGTCAGGTCCGGACGGCCGCGTGGGACGGCGAGCTGGCGATGTACTCGATCGCCGAGGCGAGGTTGCCGGTCCTGGACGGGTGGTACCAGGGCGCGAGGTACCGGGGCGCCTCGAGGAACAGGCGGACGCGCGACGGGGCGCGGGAGCGGCGCTGGGACGTCGGGTAGTGGCGGAGCATGCCGTGGCTCGCGGGGCCGTCGAACTGGTCGTCCTCCTCCAGGAGCAACGACATCGTCCGTCCCCACACCCAGAACAGGCCCGGGAAGGCCACGCCGGCACCCACGAACTTCGCGAGCGTGCTGCCGCTGACGTGTTCGAAGAGGTCGTAGGCCACGGAGCGGTGCTCGACCTCCTCGGCGCCGTGCCAACGGATGAGGTCCATCATGACCCCGTCCGCCCCGGCCTCGTCCAGCGCCCCACCCTCGTC
>JBFJMP010000214.1:0-4942 GCA_041633895.1 Nitriliruptoraceae bacterium | reverse complement strand
TCGTTCGCGAACGTCCGTGAGATCACGCCGCTGATCGCCGGCGTCGCACTGGCCGCCAAGATCGGTGCCGGCTTCACCGCGGAACTCGGCGCCATGCGCATCTCCGAGGAGATCGCCGCGCTCGAGGTCATCGGCGTGCGCCCCATCCCCTACCTCGTGTCCACGCGCCTGTGGGCGGCCCTGATCCCGGTCATCCCCCTCTACCTCTTCGCGCTGTTCTCGTCCTTCGTGGCCACACGCCTCATCGTCACCGGCTTCTTCACGGTCTCGCCCGGTGCCTACGACGCCCGGTTCGAGCTCTTCCTGCCGGCGATCGACATCCTCTACAGCATGATCAAGGCGATCGTCTTCGTGTTCGTCGTGATCCTGATCCACACCTACTACGGCTTCCACGCCAAGGGCGGCCCCGCGGGCGTCGGTGTGGCCGTCGGTCAGGCCATCCGGGCGAGCATCGCCAGCGTGGTCGTGCTGAACATGGTGCTCTCGATCGTCTTCTGGCAGGGCGGCGACACCATCCAGATCGCGGGCTGAGGGGACGACGTTGACCGACAATCCCGTCTTCGGACGCATCGCGGGCACTGCCGGCGTGATCCTCGTGATCGCGCTCATGATGCTCGGCATGCGCCTGCGCTTCGCGGCCCCGGCCGGGTCCATCGAGGTGACGGTCCCGATGTCGGAGACCGGCATCGGGATGACCCCCGGCACCACGGTGAAGGTCCTCGGCGTCACGATCGGCGAGGTCGTGGCCATCGAACTCACCGACGACGGCACGCCCGTCTCGACCGTGCGCATCAACCCGGGCTTCGACGTCCCGAGCGAGAACCTCGAGGTCGTCATCTCCCCCAAGACGTTCTTCGGCGAGAAGCAGCTCCTCTTCCAGTACCCGCTCGAGCAGTTCGGCCAGCCGCCGTTCATCCAGGACGGTGACGTCCTGGGCGAGGCCAGAGCACTGACCGAGGTCGAGGACGTGCTCAACGCCATCCAGCCGGTCCTCGACGCCGTCGACGAGCAGGACATCGCCACGCTGTTCGAGGCCGCGGCGGACTTCGAGGGCGAGGGCGACAACTTCGCGCGCGGCCTCGAGGTGGGTGCCGAGCTGTCGCAGTTCGGCGTCGACACCGCCGACGACACGCTGCGCAACGCCCGCATCCTCACCAGCCTCGCCAACCAGCTCGCGACCTCGGCCAGCGACTTCGACCGCCTGAACCGGCTCCTGCCGGCGTCGGTGGCCCTGCTCGTCGAGCGCACCGCCGAGATCGAGACCAACCTCGAGGCGCTCAGCCAGTTCTCGCTGACCCTCGCGCTCTACATCGACGTCGAGGAGGACCGGTTCGACGCCCTGCTCGCCAGCGGCGACCTCGTCGGCGCGTTCTTCGACGAGAACGTGGAGTCGATCCCCAGCATCATCGAGGGCCTGCGCCTCTTCTCGGAGGTCCAGTCCCGTCCCAGCCCGTTCCTCGAGGACGGCGGGATCTATGCACCCTTCAAGGCCTTCGTCGACCTCGAAGGCCAGTTGGGGCCACTCGGACCGATCCTGAGCCAGCTCACGGGCTCGGGAGGGAGCAACTGATGGGTCGCGAACGCGCTCCGATCGTCCCGTTCCTGATCTTCACGATCATCTGCCTGCTGGGCGCCGTCTGGCTCGCCATGGCCCTGGGCAACATCCCGCTGCGCTCCGACCGGGTGTCGTACTCGGCCGAGTTCGACGACGTGACCGGCCTGATCGTCAACGACAACGTGAAGATCTCCGGTGTGACCGTCGGCAAGGTGACCGCCATCGAGGTCGCCGACGGGGGCCACGCCCGCGTCACCTTCACGGTCGACCGCGACGTCCCGGTGCCGGCCGACTCCGAGATCGTCGTCCGGTGGCGTGACACGTTCGGCCTGCGCTACCTCTACGTCGAGCCGGGCGAGGCGGCCCCGGTCGAGGCCCCGTACGCCTTCCCGCGCGAACAGACGTCCGCCCCGACCGACATCGGTCGTTTCCTGCAGAACATCACGCCGTTCATCGACGCCCTCGACCCGGGCCTGCAGAACGAGGTCCTCGAGGCGCTCACCGCGTCCGTGGTGGGGCGCGAGACCGAGATCCGCGAGATCGTGGCCGACGGTGCCGACCTGACCGAGGCACTCGCCTCACGTGACGAGGAACTGGGCCGCCTGCTCGACAACGCCCAGACCATCCTCGACGCCTACAGCAACCGTGACGAGGACCTGCAGGGCCTGCTGGACTCCTTCGTCGACGTGACCGAGGTGCTCGCCCGCCGCAACGACACCATCGTCCGGGCGATCGACAGCCTCGCGGACGTGCAGGTCGAGGTCGGCGAGCTCGTCGAGAACAACGAGGACAACCTCCGGGTCGTCCTCGACGACCTCGAGGTGCTCGCTGCGGCGCTCGCCGACAACCGCGACAACCTCGAGAACGCGATCGTGCGTGGCGGCTCCGGCCTGGCGATCTACCACCGGGTCTCGCGCGTCGGCCAGTGGTTCAACGTGCGCGGCACCGGCCTGAGCCTCGACTACACGACGCTGGCGACCGAACGGGGCGCCGAGATCCCACCCCGCCAGGACACCAGCAGTGGGGCGGCGGCGTCCTCGAACGCCGTGAGCCTGTTCATGGCGCCGCTGACGAGCGAAGGGATGCGCTGATGTTGATCGAGCGCAACCAGGTCCTGGTCGGCATCGTGGCGGCCATCGTCGTGCTGGCGGGCACCGCCTTCGCACTGGTGACCACGGGCAGCACGATCCTCGTGCGCGGCATGCGGGTCGAGGCGGCCTTCGCGGATGCCTCCGGCCTCGAGTCCGGTGACTTCGTGTACGTGTCCGGCGTCCGCGCCGGCACCGTGACCGACGTCGCCCAGGACGGTGACCACGTCCGCGTCGAGTTCGCCCTGACGTCGGACGGCTGGATCCCTGACGACTCCACGATCGCGGTCATCCTGGCCAACACCCTGGGCAAGCGCGGCCTGGCGATCACGCCCGGCGCGTCGACCACCGCCCTCGCCGACGGCGACTCGATCCCGATCGAGCGCACCCGCCCCATCGTCGACATCCCCGAGTTCGGTGACGAGACCGAGGAACTGCTCGCGAACCTCGACGTCGACGCCCTGCGGCAGCTGACCGTGTCCCTGGCGGACATCACCCAGGGCCAGCGCGGCGACGTGGACCGACTCCTCGACGGCGTCCAGCAGATCTCCGACGTCCTCGTGCGTCGTCGTGACCAGCTGTCCGGGACGATCGAGAGCGCCCGCCGCCTGGTCGGTGTCGTCGAGTCCCGCGACGACGAGATCATCCAGATCATCGACAACTTCCAGATCACGCTCGACACGCTGCTCGCCAACCGCGACCAGATCGAACGCCTCCTCGTCGAGACCGCGTCGGCCAGCACCTCGACCGCCGACCTCGTCAGCGAACGTCGGGCCCAGATCGACCGTGTGCTGGCGTCCCTCAGCGAGGACCTCGCCATCATCGACGCCCACCAGGTCGACCTCGCCCACATGCTGGCGTACGGCGGTGTGGCCATCGACGGCTTCTCGTCCATCGGCTACGTGAACCTCAACAAGGACGACACGGGCCAGTGGGCGAACGTCTTCACCACGGGCATCGGCGCGGTCGGCACCGACGCCACACTGGGCTGCGGCAGCCCACTCGACGACGTGCTGACCGAACTCTTCGGTCCCGACCCCGCGTGTGACGGGATCCACGACGTCGACCCGGACGCTGCCAGCAGCGACGAGGCCGCCGCCGCACCGGCGTCCACGCGCCTGTCCGGTCCGGCCACGTTCTTCCAGCCGGGCCTGATGCTGACCCGGGGGCCTGCCGCCTCGGACGTCCGGGCCGCTTCGACCACGGGGGTGCAGCGATGAGGGCCCGTCGACTGCTCGCCGCGATCGCGTCGTTGGCCATGCTCGCCACCGGGTGCAGCGCCATCGGCGCGGACGGTGGCTACGAGGTCACCGCTCAGTTCGAACGCACCTTCAACCTGTTCCCCGGCTCGCCCGTGCGCATCCTCGGCATCGAGGTCGGCGACGTCCGCGCGCTCGAGGTCTCCCCGGGTGACGAGTTCGTGACGGCGACCCTGCGCCTCGACGACGACATCCAGTTGCCTGAGGACGTGCGCGCGATCATCTTCACGGACTCACTCCTCGGTGAACGGTTCGTCCAGCTCGACCCGCCGTACGTGGACGGCCCGACCCTCGCGGCCGGGAGCACCATCCCCATCGACGAGACGATGGTCCCGGCCGAGTTCGACGAGGTCCTCGAGGCGCTCAACCGCTTCGCCGAGGGTGTCGAGACCGGCGACCTGCCGCGCCTGGTCGACAACCTCGCGGAGGTCCTCGACGGCAACGGCGAGAACATCGGCGAGACCCTCGACGCCGCCCAGGACGCCCTCGCGGTCCTGCGCGACAACGACGACGAACTGCTCGCCCTCGCCCGTGAACTGGCGTCGCTGAACAGCACGCTCAACACGCGCAACAGCGAGATCGCCGAGCTCATCACCGACTTCGCCGACCTCAGCAGCTTCCTCGCCGGCCAACGTGGCCCGATCGACGAGTCGCTCGGGGCGCTGGCGCGCCTGACCGACGAGACCGGCCGCCTGCTGGAGGCCAACCGTGGCCTGCTCGAGGACGACATCGAGGTCGTCACCCGCGTCGGTCGGACCGTCAACCGCAACCTCGACCAGGTGTCGCTGCTGCTGCTGGGCTCGGCCGAACTGTTCCGCCATGCCGAGCGCGTGCTCGACCGCGAGCGCAACTGGCTGCCGCTGGTCAACAACACCGACGACCTGACCAACGAGGTCCTGGCGACCGTCGGACGACGCCTCCTCGGGCTGTGTGCCCGCGAGGGGATCCCGACCGACCTGTGCGAACAGCTCAACGACGCACTCGACCAGCTGCTGCCGGACCAGATCTGCCTGCCGCCGCTCGTCTCCTGCACGGAGTCG
>JBFJMP010000213.1:0-4962 GCA_041633895.1 Nitriliruptoraceae bacterium | reverse complement strand
GGACTACGGTCGAAGGTCCGGTCACGGACGACCGTGACCTCGACAGGGAGAGCGTGTCATGCGCAGGACGCGGAGAACCATGCGCGCCGCAGCGCTGCTGGCAGCCGGGGCACTCATTGCCACCGCCTGCACCAGCGACGACGGCGACGGCGACGGCAACGGGGCCGTGGATGAAACCCCCGACGGCAGCGGCGAGGGCTCGGACGGTCCTGACGCCGAGGCAGGCACGCTGGTCTTCGGCACCTCAGCCGACCCAGTCGTGCTCGACGGTGCACTGGTGTCCGACGGCGAGTCGCTGCGGGCCATCGACCAGATGTTCGAGGGCCTCGTCGGCCTCGAGCCGGGTTCGACCGAGGTCCGTGGCCTCCTGGCGACCGACTGGGAGGCATCGGACGACGGCCTCGACTGGACGTTCAACCTCCGCGAGGGCGTGACGTTCCACGACGGCGAGCCGTTCAACGCGGACGCCGTCTGCTTCAACTTCGAGCGTTGGTACAACTTCTCGGGCTCGTTCCAGAACCCCGACGCCACCTACTACTGGCAGACCGTGTTCGGTGGCTTCGCGACGCAGGACCTCGAGTCCTCCGCCGAGACGTCGCTGTACGGCGGCTGTGAGGTCGTCGACGACTCGACCGTGACGCTCACGATCACGTCGCCGTCCGCCTCGTTCCTGTCGGCCCTGGCCCTGACGAACTTCACGTTCGCGTCGCCGAAGGCCCTGCAGGACTACGGCGCGGACGAGGGTGAGATCGGCGACGACGGCGTGTTCCGTCCGACCGGCACCTACGGCACCGAGCACCCGACGGGCACCGGCCCGTACATGTTCGAGTCGTGGGCCCGCGGCGACCGCCTCGTCATGACCCGCAACCCCGACTACTGGGGCGACTTCCCGGGCAACGTCGAGACCCTGATCTTCCGTCCGATCGCCGACGGCGCTGCGCGCCTGCAGGCGCTGCAGACGGGTGAGATCCAGGGCTACGACCTCGTGTCCCCGGAGGACTTCCCGAGCATCGAGGACGACGCGAACCTGCAGCTGCTGCCGCGTCCGGCCTTCAACGTCGGCTACCTCGGCTTCGCGCAGAACAACACCCCGGTGGACGACATCGAGGTCCGCAAGGCGATCGCCCACGGCCTCGACCGACAGGCCGTCGTCGACGGCTTCTACGCCGGTCAGGGTGAGGTCGCACACGCGTTCATGCCGCCGGAGCTGTTCGGCTACGCGGACGACGTGACGCAGTACGAGTTCGACCCCGAGCTGTCGAAGACGATCCTCGAGGACGCGGGCTACACGCTGCCGGTGCCGCTGACCCTGGCGTACCCGACCGACGTGTCGCGTCCGTACATGCCGAACCCGCAGGCCAACGCCGAGGCGTTCGCGGCCCAGCTGAACGAGGCTGGTTTCGCGGTCGAGCTCGTGTCCGCCACCTGGAGCCCCGACTACCTCGGTGCCGCCCAGAACGGTGAGTACGCCGCGTACCTGCTCGGGTGGACGGGTGACTTCGGTGACCCGGACAACTTCGTCGGCACGTTCTTCCAGTCGCCGGACCCCCAGTGGGGCTTCGACAACCAGGAGATCTTCGACAAGCTCGACGAGGCCGAGGCCGAGACGGACGTCGCGGCTCGCACCGCGCTGTACGAAGAGGCCAACCGGATGATCGCCGACTTCCTGCCTGGCGTGCCGTACGTGCACACCAAGCCGGCGCTGGCGTTCGCGGCCAACGTGACGGGCTACACGCCGAGCCCGGTCTCGCTGGAGCCGTTCTCGCTGGTCACGGTCAACTGACCTGACCCAACGGTGAACTGACAGCACGGCGTGGGGGGTGGCCCTACGGTCACCCCCGACGCGTTCCACCGCCGCCCCGGCCCTCGCCGGTGCCGAACCCACGAGGCTCGATTGCTGGTCTTCGTCGGCAAGCGCCTGTTGGCGCTCATCCCCATCGTCATCGGGATGTCGCTCGTCGTCTTCCTGTACGTGCGGGCCCTGCCGGGCAGCCCGGCACAGGCACTGCTGGGTGAGCGGGCGACCGCCGAGTCGACCGCAGCCATCGAGGAGGAGTTGGGTCTGACCGACCCGATCCACGAGCAGTACATCAACTACGTCAGCAACATCGCGTCGGGTGACCTCGGCCTGTCGATCCGCACGCGGCGTCCCGTCTGGGACGAGTTCAAGGAACGCTTCCCGGCGACGATCGAGCTGTCGATGGCCGCCATGGCGATCGCCATCATGTTCGGCGTGCCGCTGGGGTTCCTCGCCGCCAAGCGCTACCAGGGCTTCCTCGACAACGCGAGCCTGGTCACGTCGCTCATCGGGATCTCGTTCCCGATCTTCTTCCTCGCCCTGATCCTGAAGTACATCTTCGCCGTGAAACTGGGGTGGTTGCCGTCCATCGGGAGGCTTGACGTCACCCGGGACCTGGCCCATCCGACCAACTTCTACGTGCTCGACGCGATCCTCGCCGGCGACTCCGGCGCGTTCTGGGACGCCGTCCGCCACCTGATCCTGCCGGCCGTCGCGCTGGGCACGATCCCGTTGGCGATCATCGCCCGCATCACCCGCGCCGCCGTCCTCGACGTCATGAACGAGGACTACGTGCGCACGGCCAACGCCAAGGGCCTGCGCGCCGCCATCGTCGACCGCCGGCACGTCCTGCGCAACGCCATGCTGCCGGTCGTCACCGTCATCGGCCTGCAGATGGGCCTGCTGCTGACCGGGGCGATCCTGACCGAGACCGTCTTCAGCTGGCAGGGACTGGGCCTCTGGATGCTGGAGGCCATCCGCTTCCGGGACTTCGCGGTGCTGCAGTCCGGGATCCTGTTCTTCGCCGTGATCGTCACGGTCACCAACCTCGCGGTCGACGTGTCGTACGCGTACCTCGACCCACGGATCCGATACCGATGAGCGTGACCGAGGCAGAGACGCTCGAGCTCGACCTCGACCAGCCCACGGGGTTGTGGCGGGAGGCCGGCAAGCGCCTCCGGCGCAACAAGGCCGCCATGATCGGCGCGGCCATCGTGCTCGCGTTCATCCTGCTCGCGATCTTCGCGCCACTGATCGCCCCGTACGGCCCCAGCGAACGCGTCGGCAGCCTCGCCGCCGTCCCGCCGGGTCCCTCGGGCGAGTTCCTGTTCGGCCTCGACGAGCAGGGGCGTGACCTGTTGTCCCGCGTGGTGTTCGGCACCCGCCTGTCGTTGATGGTCGGCCTGGTGTCGGTGGTCGTCGGCCTGTCGCTGGGCATGCTGCTCGGTTCGATCGCCGGCTACGTCGGGGGCCGCGTCGACAACGTGATCATGCGCTTCATGGACCTGATGCTGGCCTTCCCGGCCTTCCTGCTCGCGATCGGTTTGGTCACCGTCCTCGGGCGCGGCATGTGGCAGATCATGCTGGCGATCGGGATCGTGCAGGTGCCCATCTTCGCGCGCCTGCTGCGGGGGTCGGTGCTGGCCCAACGCCAGTCGGACTACGTGCTGGCGGCCCGCTCGCTGGGCACGCCGGGGCGCTCGATCCTGCTCGGGCACATCCTCCCCAACGCCCTGGCGCCCGTGATCGTGCAGGCGACGCTGGCGATGGCGACGGCGATCATCGAGGTGGCGGGGCTGTCGTTCGTCGGCCTCGGCCCCCAGGACCCGAGCCTGCCCGAGTGGGGGCGCATCCTCGCGGACAACGCCAACCGCCTCCAGAGCGCCGCTCACCTCGTCATCTTCCCCGGCTTCGCGATCGTGCTGAGCGTGCTGGGCATCAACCTGCTCGGCGACGGCCTGCGCGAGTCGATCGACCCGAGGCTGGACCTGTGACGCGCCTGACACCGCCGCTGCCCACCGACCGGCCGTCGCCGGCCGAGCCGGTGCTGTCGATCCGTGACCTCACCGTGAAGTTCGAGACGCGTCGCCGCACCGTCCACGCCGTCAACGGCATCACCTTCGACCTGCACGCCGGGCGGACGCTGGGCATCGTCGGCGAGTCGGGATCGGGCAAGAGCGTGTCCGCGCTCGCGATGCTCGGGATCCTGCCGAAGACCGCGAAGATCGGGGGGCAGGTCCTCCTCGACGGCACCGACCTGTTGGGCCTGTCGACGGCCGACCTGCGCAGCCGCCGGGGCGCGGACATCGCGATGGTGTTCCAGGACCCGATGACCTCGCTGAACCCCGTGCTCACGATCGGACGGCAGCTGACCGAGGCGCTGCGTGCCCACCTCGACATGGACCGCGCCGAGGCACGCGCCGAGGCGGTGCGCCTGCTCGACCGCGTCGGCATCCCGGACGCCAGCCGTCGCCTCGACGACTACCCGCACCAGTTCTCCGGCGGAATGCGCCAGCGCGTGATGATCGCGATCGCGATCTCGTGCCGCCCCAAGGTCCTGATCGCCGACGAGCCCACGACCGCGCTCGACGTCACCATCCAGGCCCAGATCCTGGAACTGCTCGACGACCTCGTGCGCGACGAGGGCATGGCGCTCATCCTCATCACCCACGACCTCGGCGTCGTGGCCGGCGTGTGCGAGCGGACCAACGTCATGTACGCGGGACGGTTCGTCGAGACCGGCCCGACCGACGACGTGTTCGAACTGCCGCGGCACCCGTACACCCACGGGCTGCTCGCGTCGATCCCACGCCTCGACGCCGACCGTGCGACGCGCCTCGTCCCGATCGACGGCCTGCCGCCGGACCTGCGCGACGTGCCCGACCACTGCGCGTTCGCGCCCCGCTGTCCGAAGGTCACCGAGGTGTGCCGCACCCAGGTCCCCCGCCTCGAACCGCAGGAGGTCCGGGACCACCACGCCGCGTGCTTCCACCCCACGTCCATCCCGGTGGGAGAGGCCTCCGCATGACCGACACCGCCCCCGCTGTGCCGACCAACAGCACCGCATCCGACACCCTCGTCGAGGTGTCGGGCCTGAAGGTGCACTTCCCGGTCGAGACCGGCCTGCTCGGGCGCACCACCGCGACCGTGCGCGCCGTCGACGG
>JBFJMP010000212.1:0-4978 GCA_041633895.1 Nitriliruptoraceae bacterium | reverse complement strand
CGTCCTGCACACCAACCTCGGACGGGCTCCGCTGGCTCCGGAAGCGATCGCGGCCGGCCGCGAGGCGTCCGGCTACGGCTCGGTCGAGTTCGATCTCGAGACCGGATCCCGCGGGTCACGCTACGACCACTGCGCCGGGCCGTTGCGCGCGCGTTGGCGGCCGAGGGCGTCGTGCTCGCGCCCCAGGCGTGGGCGCGCCTCGTTCGCGACCTGGTCGACGAGGTCGCCGGCCTCGGCCCGGTCGAGGCGCTGCTGCGCGACCCACTCGTCACGGACGTGTGCTGCAACGGCCCGGACGAGGTCTGGGTCGACCGCGGCGGGACGCTCGAACTCGTCGACGTGCGGTTCCGCGACGACCGGCAGCTGGTCGACGTCGTGCGTCGGGTCCTCGGGCCGACGGGGCGCCGCCTCGATCGCGCCCACCCGTTCGCGGACGCCGTCCTCGACGGCGGTGTGCGCCTGCATGCGCTGCTGCCGCCCCTGGCCGATCACCCGGTCGTCACCCTGCGACGCGTGCCGCCGGTCGCGGCGACGTGGGACGAGCTGGAGGCATCGGGGACGGTTCCCGCCGACCTGCGCAAGGTGCTGCTCGACGCCGTGGCGGCGCGGGCCAACCTCGTCGTCGCCGGGCGTGCGGGGGCGGGCAAGACCACGCTGCTGAAACGACTGCTGGCCGAGGTCGGCGGCGACCGCGTCGTCATCCTCGAGGACACCCCAGAACTCGGACGCCCCTGTCGCCACGGCGTGGGACTGCAGACGGTCGAGCCCGGGCCGGACGGCGTGGGTGGGGTCGACCTGGGCGTGTTGCTGCGCAACGCCCTGCGCATGCGCCCCGATCGCCTCGTCGTCGGCGAGGTGCGAGGCGACGAGGTGGCGGGTCTGCTGCAGGCGATGAACACCGGGCACGCGGGGTCGATGACGACCGTCCATGCGAACTCGGCCGCTGACGCGCTCACCCGTCTGGAGGGGATGGCCCTGCTCGCGGGCATGCCACTGGATGCCGCACGCGCCCAGGTCGACGCCGCGATCGACCTCGTCGTCGCGATCGATCGTGACCATGCGCGGCGTCGAGTGACCGAGGTCGTGGCCGTGGACCGCACGAGAGAGGGGCTTCGTGACCTCTCCGTGCAGTGGAGGTGACCCGAGTCGCCCAATGGTGCTCACGCTGCGTAGTGAGGCGTTGACTTCGGGAAGGGGTTGGTCAGACTGGGGGATGGAGCCGACCGGGGGGTCGCACGCTCCCGTCGGACTTGGGGCACGCCAGTGGATCTGCACAACCTTCTCTCAGGGCACGTACCCGACGCGCTGTCGATCCATGACCTCGAGGGGCACTACCTCTGGGCCTCGCCGGCATTCGCGGAACTCCTCGGCGTGGCGCCCGGCGGCCTGGTCGGACGCGACTTCTTCCGGATGGTGCACCCGGAGGACGTCGAGGCCGTCACGGTGACGCACCAGGCCCTCCTCCACCAGCCGACGTCGAACGTCGTCAAGTTCCGGATGGAGCGCGGCGACGGGCTGTACCGCTGGGTGGAGGCGACCGCCCGAGTCTCGGTCGAGGACGACGTCATCGTCGCGTCGACCCGGCCGATCGACCACCGGCACTCGGTGCTGAACGCGCTCGAGGCCGAGCGGCTCCTGGCGGCCCGCCTGCGGGAGTTCGACAACGAGCGGCATCTCTTCCTCACGACGGTCTCGCACCGCGCCCGCCAGCCGCTGACGGTGATCTCCGCGATGGCGGAGTTGCTGTCGACCCGGTGGCGCGACCTCGACCCCGAACAGGTCGACGTGCTCCTGGCGCGGGCCCGTCACAACACCAAGGAACTGCAGAAGCTCGTCGACGACGTGACGCGAGCCGAGGAACTCGCACGTGGGGCACGGGCCGTGCAGGCGCGCCCGGTCGACCTGCGCCGTCTCGTCAACGGACTGGTCGACCGGGTCGCGTCGCCGGACGGCCCCATCGAGGTCGACATCCCTGCGGGCACGGTCGTCGTCGCCGACCACGACCTGCTGCGTGTGGCCATCGCGATCCTGCTCGACAACGCGGCCGTGCACACCCCGGTCGGCACGCCCGTGTGGGTCCGCATGGAGCGTGTGGGTGAGGGCGCGATGGTGATCGTCGAGGACGCCGGCCCGGGCGTCGAGCCGTCCCGTCGCGCATCCATCTTCGACACGTTCGTCAGCGGCGAGGCGGACGCCCACGATCCGGGCCTCGGGCTCGGCCTCAACGTCGTGGCGCAGGTCGCCGTCGCGCACCACGGTCGCGTGTGGGTCGAGGACCGAGCGGGCGGCGGGGCGTCGTTCCGCATGCTCATCCCACCCGCGATCCCGACCGTCGTCGACGTCGGACCGCTCGACCCGGAACTGGACCAGGAGAAGGCGCCGGAGCGTCCCACGCGGGTGTTGGTCGTCGACGACGACCCCAACGTGTCCCTCATGCTCCAGGTCGCCCTCGAGGCCGATGGCTACATGGTCGCCACGGTCGACAACGGGGCGGACGCCATCCGCGAGGTCGAGGGCACGCGCCCCGACGTCGTGGTGCTCGACGTGTTGATGCCCGGGCTCGGAGGCCACGAGGTGACCCGGGCGATCCGATCGAACCCGGACACCTGTCGAACGCCGATCGTCATGTGCTCGGCGCTCGGCACCGAGGACGACCGTTGGCAGGCACACATCGCCGGGGCGGACGCGTTCGTGGCCAAGCCGTTCGACATCCGGACGCTGACGGCGGAACTGACGCGGGCCCAGATGGCGACTCGCTCCGTCACGGACTGACCCGGCGCGGGACCGGTCGTGATCCACAGGACGTGAGGTCGTCGGGTCGCACCGCGGCGTGCCTGCCTAGCGTGGGGCGCACTGGACACGTCGGGGGCGGCGGAACCGGACTCGACCGTGGTCGCCCGCCCTCCCACCAGCACGACACGCGCTGACGCGCGCGCCGTCGCCGGCAGCCTGGCACGCGTGCGGCTGCGCGTCGCGGCTGGGGCGCGCCCCGGCGACCTGCGGGGGTTGGACGCCGACGACCGTCGGGCGATCCGCGTGGCCGACCGCGTGGGGGCGCCCCTGCTGCCCGTGATCGAGGCGGCCGAGGTCGCGGCCTCGCAACGACGCGAGATCGACGACGCCGTGGCGTCCGCCGTGGCACCCGCCCGCACCGTCGGGGCTGCGCTGGTGCTGTTGCCGGTCCTGGTCGTTCCCGGCCTGGCCACGATGCTCGACCTCGACCTGGGCGCCTTCTACACGAGCCCGATCGGGATGGTGGTCGGGGCGGTGGCCCTGGGCCTGTGGCTGGCCGGCATCGGCCTGGTCGTGGGGATGGTCCGGATGACGTCCAGCGACCTGCGTCCGCCGTCGCCCGTCGGACGGGTGGTCGGGGTGGGGGTGGCGGTGGGCCTCGTGGTCGGGCCGTGGGCGGCTGTCGCCGCCGCGGTCGTCGCCCGGCTCACGTGGCGCGCGCCCGCCCCGCCACCGCACCCGGACCTCGCGGCGGCGTGCGAACTGGTCGCCGCCGCACTGCAGGCCGGACTGTCGGTCGGCGCCGCACTGCGCGAGGTCGCCGCCGACCTGGCCGACCTGACCGCCGACCTGCGCCGACTCGCCCTGCTCGTGGAACTCGGGCACGTGGACCTCGGCGCTGCCGCTCCACCGGCGCTCGTCGGCGTCGCGACGGTCGTGGCCGACGCCCGCAACTCCGGGGGACCCCTCGGGCCGGCGTTGCGTTCGCTCGCGGCCCACGTCCGCGCCGACGTGGGTGCCGCACGCCACCAGCAGGCCATGCGCCTGCCTGCCCGCCTGACCTTCCCCACCGCCCTGTGCCTGCTGCCGGCGACGGTCCTCGCGATCGGTGCGCCGATCGTGGCGTCCGGCCTGTCGGTCGTCAGCGGGCCCTGAACACCAAGGAAGCACCCATGGCCGAGACACCCAGCACCCACCCGCTCGACGCACCCGACGCAGCGGCACGCCGGCGCGCGATCGCCGTCCACCCGTCAGCCCCCCACCCGTCCGTCCATCCGGTCGACGTCCGACGGTCGACCGCCACGGCCACCACCCACGCCCCGACCGGCGCCGCGCACACGAACCCGGCCGACGCGCCCCGGTCACCCGCCGTACTCACGCTCGTCGGCGCCCCGGCGGACGCCGACGAGACCGGGTCGATGGCGACCGAGTACGGGCTCATCACCGTGGTCGGCGCGACGATCGCCTCCCTGTGCATCAACTGGGCCAGCGGTGGTGGCATCTACGACCTGCTCGGCAAGGTGATGCAGCGCATCGCAGGCCTGCTGTTCTGATGCGTCCTGTCGCGGCGACAGGTCGGCGCCCCGGACGGGGCGCCGACCCCGCCGGTTCCCTCAGCCTCGAGATCGCGATGGCGTTGCCACTGCTCGCGCTCGGGGCCTTCGCGGTGCTGCAACTCGTCGGGGTCGGGCGCGACCTGCTGCTCGTCCAGGAACTCGCCGCGCTGGGGGCGCGTGTCGCGGCCACCACGACCGATGACACCAGCGTGGCGGGTGCGGTGCACGCGGCCGCGGGTGACGGCCACGTCGTCGACGTGGTGATCACGCCGTCGCCCCGCCGACGTGGGGACCTGGTCACGGTCCGGGTCGTGCTGCAGACGACCTTCGGGCCCTTCACCCCGCGTGTCACCGCCGGGGCGGTCGGGCGCGGTGAGCCCTCCCTGTCCGGGGGATCCTGATGGGGCGGCACGCCGCTGCCCCCCGTCGCGGAGCTGACGAGGACGGCACCGCGCTGGTGGTCACGACGCTCGCGGCCGTGTGCGTGCTGCTGCTGGGCATCGTCGTGGCCGACCTGGCCGTGCTGCTGCGATCGGTGGGACAGGCGCGCGCGGCAGCGGATGCCGTGGTGCTGGGCGCGGCGGCGACGCACGACCCCCGCCACCTCGACAACCCGTGGCGCGTGGCCGCCCAGCTCGCGGACGCTGCCGGTGCCACCCTCGACTGGTGCGAGTGCACGCGCCGCCCCG
>JBFJMP010000211.1:0-4979 GCA_041633895.1 Nitriliruptoraceae bacterium | reverse complement strand
CGCGACGCTCGTGACCGCGGAGCAGGACTGGCGCAGCCGCGCCGTCCGTGTCCGCCAGCCCCGATGACCCGGCACTACCGTGCCGCCGGTCCCCACCCGCGTGGAGCAACGCCGTGACCGACCTCCTGCCCGCCGTCCCCGACCTCGTCTCGCCGACGTGGGAGTACGCGCCCGCCCCTGAGGCCCGTGACCTCGCCACGATCGCCGACAGCTACGGGCTGTTCATCGGCGGCGAGTTCGTCGACCCGGCGGACGGTGGCTCGTTCACGAGCTTCGACCCCGGCACCGGCGCCGCGCTGGCCGAGATCGCCACCGCCTCCCCCGAGGACGTGGACCGCGCCGTGGCCGCTGCACGCGCAGCGCAGCCCGCGTGGGCCGCGATGCCGGGGCGTGAGCGCGCCAAGTACCTCTACCGGCTCGCGCGTCTGGTCCAGGACCGGGCCCGCGAGCTCGCCGTGCTCGAGTCGATCGACAACGGCAAGCCGATCCGCGAGTCGCGCGACGTGGACCTCCCGCTCGTCGCCGCGCACCTGTTCCACCACGCCGGCTGGGCCGACAAGCTCGACCACGCCGGGTTCGGGCCATCGCCGCAGCCGCTCGGCGTCGCCGGGCAGGTCATCCCGTGGAACTTCCCGCTGCTGATGCTGGCGTGGAAGATCGCCCCGGCGCTGGCCTGCGGCAACACCGTGGTGCTCAAGCCCGCCGAGACGACGCCGCTGACGGCGCTGGCGTTCGCCGAGATCTGCCAGCAGGCCGACCTCCCGCCGGGCGTGGTGAACATCATCACCGGCGCTGGTGAGACCGGCGCCAACCTCGTCGCCCACGACGACGTCGACAAGATCGCGTTCACGGGGTCGACGGGCGTCGGCAAGGCCATTGCCCGCGAGGTCGCCGGCACGCGCAAGCGCGTCACCCTCGAACTGGGCGGCAAGGCCGCCAACATCGTCTTCGACGACGCCCCCATCGACCAGGCGGTCGAGGGCATCGTCAACGGCATCTACTTCAACCAGGGCCACGTGTGCTGCGCCGGCTCGCGCCTGCTGGTGCAGGAGAACATCCACGACGAGGTGATCGAACGCCTGAAGTCCCGCCTGCAGACGCTCCGACTCGGCGACCCCCTCGACAAGAACTCCGACGTGGGCGCGATCAACTCGGCCGAGCAACTCGAGCGCATCACGTCGTTCGTCGCCGCCGGCGAGGACGAGGGCGCCGAACGGTGGGAGGTCAACTGCACCGTCCCGGACCGCGGCTACTGGTTCCGCCCCACCCTGTTCACGGGGGTCGAGCAGTCGCACCGCATCGCCCAGCAGGAGATCTTCGGCCCGGTCCTGTCCGTGCTGACGTTCCGCACCCCGGACGAGGCCGTCGCCAAGGCGAACAACACGCCCTATGGGCTGTCGGCCGGGATCTGGACCGAGAAGGGCTCCCGCATCCTCTGGATGGCCAACCGGCTGCGTGCCGGC
This sequence comes from Nitriliruptoraceae bacterium, assembly GCA_041633895.1. Classification (GTDB taxonomy): domain Bacteria; phylum Actinomycetota; class Nitriliruptoria; order Nitriliruptorales; family Nitriliruptoraceae; genus JBFJMP01. The sequence continues at coordinate 3,516 of JBFJMP010000211.1, read as the reverse complement.
GTGGTGTGGGCCAACACGTTCAACCGCTTCGACCCGACGTCGCCGTTCGGTGGCTACAAGGAGTCCGGCTACGGCCGTGAGGGCGGACGCCACGGTCTCGCGGCGTACCTGGAGGCGACGGCATGAGCGACACACGACTCGACGTCCGCAAGACGTACAAGCTCGCCATCGGCGGCGCGTTCCCACGCTCCGAGTCCGGCCGTACCTACGAGGTGACCACCGCGGACAGGGCGTTCCTCGCGAACGTGGCACGCGCATCCCGCAAGGACGCCCGTGACGCCGTGGTCGCGGCACGTTCCGCCCAGTCCGGTTGGGCCGGCGCCACCGCGTACAACCGCGGTCAGGTGCTGTACCGCGTCGCCGAGGTGCTCGAAGGACGCCGCGACCAGTTCATCGCGGAGATCATTGCGACCACCGGGGCGAGCGATGCCGACGCCCGCGCCGAGGTCGACGCCGCGATCGACCGGTGGGTGTGGTTCGCCGGCTGGTCGGACAAGTTCGCCCAGATCGACGGGGCGGCGAACCCGGTCGCCGGTCCGTACTTCGACTTCTCGCTGCCGGAGCCGACCGGTGTCGTCGCCGCGATCGCCCCTGTCGACTCGCCCCTGCTGGGGCTCGTCGGCGTCGTCGCCCCGATCATCGTGTCGGGCAACACCTGCGTGGTGTTGGCGTCCGAGACCTCGCCGCTGTCCGCCGTCACGCTGGCGGAGGTCCTCGCGACCTCGGACGTTCCCGGCGGCGTGGTCAACGTGCTGACGGGCCACCCGGACGAGCTCGCCCCGATCCTCGCCGGGCACATGGACGTCAACGCGATCGACCTCGCCGGCGTCACGCCCGAGGCGTGGCCCGGACTCGAGGTCGAGGCGGCGGAGAACCTCAAGCGGGTCCTGCGTCCCCCGTCGGAGCCGGTCGACTGGGCCACGACGGGCGACCCCCGACGGATCCTGTTCTTCACGGAGACCAAGACGGTCTGGCATCCGACGGGCAGATGACCGAGGTCGAGGCGATCCAACGCGTGCTCGCCTCGGGCATGGCGGCCTGCACCGACGCGGTCGCGTCCGCGCCCGACGACCGGGCGACGGCCTGTGACGGCTGGACCGTGCGCGACCTCGTCCGCCACCTCGAGGTCGTCGCCGGTTCGAACGTCCTGTGGACGTCCGCGGCGTTGGGTGGTCGCGTCCGGCGGGCGCTGTCGGAGCCTGACCAGGACGCGTTCAACCACGAGATGCTCGACCGCCTTCCGCGGCGCTCCACGGCAGCGCACCTGGAACGGTTCGTCGAGTTGGCGGACGACCACGTGCGCCTCGTTCGTGCCACGGCCGCGATGCCGATGACGGAGTTGGGCGACGGGCGGGTCCTGACCGCCGCCGAGCACGCGGGACTCGTGGCCCTCGAGTGGCATGTCCACGCATGGGATCTGGCACGATCGAACGGCGACTCCCACCTCCCGGAGGCTGACGACGTGGCCGTGCTGATCGACGTCTGGGCGACCGCCGACCCAGCCGCAGCCGCCGAACTCGACCTGCCGACGTGGACCGGCCTGCTGCGAGCGCTCGGGCGGCAACCGTGATCGCGCTGCCCGATCTCGACGACATGCTCGCACGGGTGGCGCGTCACGACCCCGTCATCCGCGACACGGGCTCCGGGTTCCGTGCAGCGACCGCGCTGATCCTCACCCGGGAGCCGGACCCGCGAATGCTCGTCATCGAACGGGCGACCCGCGACGGCGACCGCTGGTCCGGTCACGCCGCACTCCCCGGCGGGAAGCACGACCCGACCGATCCCGACATCCTCCACACCGCGCGTCGCGAGACCCGCGAGGAGGTCGGGATCGACCTCGCCGAGCCCGTCGGACGCCTCGACGACCTCGGTGGTCGCTCGAACATGGGTGTCGTGTCGACCTTCGTGTTCACGCTCGAGGAGGCCCTGCCCCCGGTCCCCGAGCCTGGCGAGGTGGCTGCAGCCCTGTGGGTGCCGGTGCGCGTCCTGGTCGACCCGGCGTCACGCGGTCGCCACCCGAGCCGTCGCGTCGGGCCCTGGCCGGCCTTCGTGCACGAGCACCTCGTGATCTGGGGGCTCACCCACCGGACCCTGACCGGGTTCGCGGCGATCGCGGGCCTGGGCGACTGAGCCTCACGTCGTCCGGACGTGGATGACCTTGTCGACGGCCTTGCCGAACCGACGTTCGCGGCGCTGGTACTCGGCGATGCAGCGTGCCAGTTCGACGCGGTCGAAGTCGGGCCACAGGGTCTGCGTGAACACGAGCTCGGCGTAGGCGGCCTGCCACAACAGGTAGTTCGACACCCGCTGCTCCCCCGACGTCCGGATCATCAGGTCGACGTCGGGCATCTCGGGGTCGTACAACCGATCGGCCAGCGCCTTCTCGGTGATCCGCTTGACCTTGCCGGCCTCGTGGTCCGCGACCAGTTGGCGGGCTGCGTCGAGGAGTTCGGTCCGGGCGCCGTAGTTGAACGCGATCGTCAGTTGCATGCCGGTGTTGTCCGCCGTCAACGCCTCGGTCGACTCGATCAGCTTCACGAGGCGCTTGGGGACGGGCAGCTTGCGACGCCCGATGAAGCGCACGCGGACGTTGCGCTCGTCGAGCTCGTCGGCGCGGCGCACCAGCAGGCTCTCGTTGAAGCCCATCAGGAACGCGACCTCGTCCTTCGGGCGCCGCCAGTTCTCGGTCGAGAACGCGTAGACCGTGAGGTGGGTGATGCCGAGCTCGATCGCACCCTCGACCGTGTCGAACAGGGCCGTTTCGCCCTGCTCATGGCCGGCGTTGCGCTTCAGCCCACGGGCATTGGCCCAGCGGCCGTTGCCGTCCATGATGATCGCCACGTGCCTGGGCACTGCGTCACGATCGACGTCGTTGTACACCGATTCCCCGAACGCTGGCAGCTGACCCTCGGTCGACGGGAGCCTACTGCCGCGTGATGCCGTCAGTAGGTGACGCGGGTGGGATCCGCCGCCCAGGCGCTGAAGGCCGCCGCGGCCTCCGGGAGCGGCACGTGGGCCATCGGCACGGCCCGGTCAGCCAGGGGAACCGCCATCTGCTCGTAGAACAGTTCGTCGTCGAAGCCGATGGCGGCGGCCTGGTCGCGGGTGTTCGCATACACGATGCGACCGCAGCGAGCCCACAGCGTGGCGGCCCAGCACATCGGGCACGGCTCGCAGGAGGCGTACATGGTCGCCCCGTCGAGGTCGAACGTCGCGAGGCGCTGACACGCCCGCCGGATCGCGACGACCTCGGCGTGGGCCGTCGGATCACGGGTGAGGAGGACCTCGTTCCAGCCCTCACCGACGACCTCGCCGTCGACGACGACGACCGCCCCGAACGGTCCGCCGTCACCCGACGACGACCCGGCCACGGACAGGTCGACGGCGCGGCGCAGGAAGTGTTCGTCGTGGTCGGGAGACGGCTGGGCCATCAGGCAATCCTGTCGCGCGGGACGAACTCGTACGACCGCAGGCGACGGTCGAGGTGGTGCTCCGCGAACGCGCGAGCGTAGGAGG
>JBFJMP010000210.1:0-5033 GCA_041633895.1 Nitriliruptoraceae bacterium | reverse complement strand
CGCACAGGTAGCCGAACGTCACACCGTCGGTGACTGCCCGGGCGAACCCCACGGTCGCACCCGAGGCGTCCAGGGCCACGGCAACGCGACTCGCGGCGAACGCCGCCTCGGTCACCTCACGCCGACGCCCCTTCGCCCAGTAGCTGTCCTGTGACAGCGCCCGGTGCGCGAGGTCGAGGTCGAGGCGCGAGGCGTCGTCGGTCACGGTGACCGCGCCGACGACGACCTCACGCACCGACATCAGTCGTTGGCGACGTCGTCGCCCATGTCCCGGGCACGCGACGCCCACGTCTTGAGCGGGAGGCCCCAGAGCTTCACGAAGCCCTCGGACAGGGTCTGGTCGAACTGGTCGCCCTCGTCGTAGGTCGCCATCTCGAAGTTGTACAGCCCCGAGCGCTCGCTGCGACGGCCGACGACGGTGGCGCTGCCCTTGAACAGTTCGATCCGGACCTCGCCGTTGACGTAGCGGTTGGCCTCGTCCATGAAGGCGTCGAGTGCACGCTTGAGGGGTCCCCACCACAGGCCGTTGTAGATCAGCTGGGCGTAGCGCCCCTCTTCGGCGCGCTTGTGGTCTGCGAGCTCCTGCTCGAGGCAGAGGTCCTCGAGGTCACGGTGCGCCGTGATCAGGGTCAGCGCGCCCGGGCACTCGTAGATCTCGCGGCTCTTGATGCCGACGAGGCGGTCCTCGATCATGTCGATCCGGCCCACACCGTGCGCGCCCGCGCGCCGGTCGACCTCGGCGACGAGGTCGGCGAGCGCGAGCTCACGCCCGTCGACGCTCACCGGGACGCCCTCGGCGAACTCGATGACGAGCTCCTCCGGCTCGTCCGGTGCCTCCAGCGCGGACACGGTGCGCTCGTAGACGTCCTCCGGCGGCTTGGCCCAGGGGTCCTCGAGGATCCCGCACTCGGCCGTACGACCCCAGGCGTTCTCGTCGATCGAGTACGGCGACTCCTTGGACTTGACCGGGATCGGGATGCCCCGCTCGGTCGCCCAGTCGATGGCCGCGTCGCGCGTCAGGCCCCACTCGCGGATGGGCGCCTCGGTGGTCAGGTCCGGGGCCAGGCACATCGTGCCGACCTCGAAGCGCACCTGGTCGTTGCCCTTGCCGGTGCAGCCGTGGGCGACCGCGGTGGCGCCGTGGTCCCGTGCCGTCTGGACGAGGTGCTTGACGATCAGCGGACGCGACAGGGCGGACACGAGCGGGTACTTGCCCATGTACATCGCGTTCGACTTGAGCGCCGGACGGATGAACGAGTCCGCGAACTCGTCGCGGGCGTCGACGACGACGGACTCGACCGCGCCGCAGTCGAGCGCACGCTGTCGGATCTCATCGAGGTCGTCGTAGACCACGGCGCTGCCGCTGTCCTCGTCCTGGACCGCCTGGCCCTGGCCGACGTCGACCGCGCAGGCGATCGTGTCGTAGCCCTTGTGCTCCTTGAGCCACTGGATGGCGACGGAGGTGTCGAGCCCGCCGGAGTAGGCGAGGACGATGCGGGGGTTGCTCATGGTGGTGCTCCGCGAGTTGTTCGGGGGGAGAGATGGACACGGGGTGGATCAGGAACGGGAGTTGCAGGTCAGCGTTGGATCAGGTCTCGCAGGGTGGCCGCGACGTCGGCCCCGGTCACGCCGTCCGCGGCCACGACCAGGACGGTGTCGTCACCGGCCACGGTCGCGATGACATCGGGGAGACCACCCAGGTCGATGGCGCTGGCGACCGGGTGGGCACACGCCGGAGGGGTCCGCAGCACCACGAGGTTCGCACTTGAGGTGATGTCGGTCACGTACTGGCGGAGCGTCGCCTCGACCCGCGCACGCGGATCGGTCACGAGGTCGGCGCGCAGGCGGTAGGTCAGGCGGCCGTCGACGCCCCGGACCTTCACCGCACCCACGAGGTCGAGGTCACGCGACACGGTGGCCTGGGTGCACTCGATGCCCTCGTCGGCGAGTGCGTCGGCGACCTCCTGCTGGGATGACAACGGCACGCTGGCGAGGAGGTGCCGCAGCACCTCGTGTCGTCGCGCACGCGTCGTGGTCGCCATCGCTCAGTCCCGCCCGAGGAGGACGGCCAGCAGGGCCTTCTGGGCGTGCAGGCGGTTCTCGGCCTGGTCGAAGACGCGGCTGGCGGGTCCGTCGATGACGTCGGCCGACACCTCCTCGCCCCGGTGCGCCGGCAGGCAGTGGAGGAAGATCGCGGTCGGGGCGGCAGCCGCCATCAGCTCGGACGTGACCTGGTAGGGCGCGAACACGGTCCTGCGCTCCGCGGCCTCGTCCTCCTGGCCCATCGACGCCCACACGTCGGTGTAGACGGCGTCGGCCCCGGCCACGGCTTCACGCGGGTCGGTGGTCACGATGACCTCGCCGTCGTGGGCGGCCGCGAGGGCGCGTGCCTCCTCGACGAGTGGGGCGTTCGGGGCGTAGCCGTCCGGGTGCGCCACCCGGATCGACATGCCCGCCAGCGCGCCGGCGAGCAGGAGCGAGTGCGCCACGTTGTTGCCGTCGCCGACGTAGGCCAGGGAGCGGCCCGCGAGGTCGCCGTACACCTGCTGCATGGTCTGCAGGTCGGCGAGCGCCTGGCAGGGGTGCTCGTGGTCGGACAGGGCGTTGACGACCGGCACGTCGACCGACGCGGCCAACTCGACGAGCCCGTCGTGGCCGAAGGTGCGGATGACGATGCACTGGGCGTAGCGCTCGAGGACCCGACCGGTGTCCGCGATCGTCTCGCGCGCACCCAGGCTGATCTCGAAGTTCCACATCGGCAGGGACTTGCCGCCGAGTTCATGCACACCGATGTCGAACGACGCGCGCGTGCGCAACGACGGCTTCTCGAAGACGAGTGCCACCGAGCGGCCCTGCAGCAGGTCGCGCACGGGCGTCGTCCCCGCTGCCAGGGCGGCGTCGCGTTCTCGCTTCATGGCGGCCGCCAGGTCGAGGATGCGATGCAGCATGTCGGCATCGGCATCGGCGACGGAGAGGAAGTGCTTCATGACGTCTCCACTCATGTCGTCTGGTCCTCGGCCACCGCGACAACGGCGGCACGGATGACGGACAGTGCGAGGTCGACCTCGTCGGCGGTCACGGTCAGCGGCGGTGCCAGCCGCAGGACGTCCGGACGGACGGCGTTGACGACGAGGAACCGCGACTCGCATGCCGCCTCGACGGCAGCCGCGATCGGGGCGTCGAACTCGAGGCCCAGCAGGAGGCCCCGGCCGCGCCAGCCCGAGACGTGCGGGACGGCACCGATCATGGCCTCGAACCCGGCGGTCAGCTGCGCATGACGGTCGCTCGCCGCGGCGAGGATCCCGTCGCGCTCGATCACGGCGATGACCGCGTTCGCGGCGGCGGAGGTGACGGCGTTGCCACCGATGGTGGTGGCGTGGTCACCGGGGCCGAAGGCATCGGCCGCGGCGCCGTGGGCGATGCACGCGCCGATCGGGAGGCCGTTCGCAAGGGCCTTGGCGACCGTGACGACGTCGGGCACCACGTCGGTGTCCTGGAACGCGAACCACGGGCCGAGGCGACCCATGCCCGTCTGCACCTCGTCCACGATGAGCAGGGCGCCGTGGGCGTCGCAGGCAGCCCGTGCCGCCTGCAGGACGTCGGCGGGGACCGGACGCACGCCGCCCTCGCCCTGGACGACCTCGAGCAGCACCGCGCAGTGGTCATCGGTCACCGCCGCCGTCAACGCTTCCGCGTCGTCGAACGCCACCGTGTCGACGTAGCCCGCGAGCGGGGCGAACGGCTCGTGCTTGCCGGCCTGGCCCGTGGCCTCGAGCGTGGCGAACGTCCGCCCGTGGAAGGAACCCTCGAGCGTGACGACGCGGACCTTGTCGGGGTGCTGCGCCTTGCCGTGGCGGCGCGCCAACTTGATCGCGGCTTCGTTCGCCGTCGCACCGCACTGGGCGAAGAAGGTCCGCGCGTCGGCCCAGCCCGTGATGCGCTGCAACGACTCAGCGAGGTCGAGCATCGGCCCGGTCAGGAACAGGTTCGACGTGTGCACGAGCGTGGCGGCCTGCTGCGCCACGGCAGCGGTCACGTCCGGGTGGGCGTGCCCGAGGCTCGTCACCGCGAGACCGGTCAGGAAGTCGAGGTGGGCGCGACCTGCCGCGTCGAACAGCGCGCTGCCCTCGCCCCGCACGAACGCGAGGTTGCGACGGCCGTAGGTCGGCAGGACGGCGGCGGCGTCGCGGCGCTGCCACTCGTCGAGGTGCGTCGCGGCGACGTCCGCGGTGTCGGTGGCACTCATGCCTCGTCCTCCGTCTCGTCCTCTTTCAGGGTCAGCCCGGCGTCGCCGCCTGCCCCGGCGGTGACCATCGTGCCGATGCCCTCGTCCGTGAAGATCTCGATGAGGACCGCATGGAGGATCCGGCCGTCCAGGATGTGGGCCTGGGGCACGCCGTTGCGGAGCGCGTCGACGATCGAGCGGACCTTGGGCAGCATCCCCGTGTGCAGGTCGCCCGACGCGAGCATCTCCTCGAGGCGGTCCGTCGACAGCTCCGAGATCAACGACGCGTCCGCGGACACGCGGCCGTCGGCCGTCGTGCCGAAGTCGAGGTACAGGCCCGGGACGTCGGTCAGGTAGACGAGCTTCGACGACTGGAGCGCGGCGGCGATCGCTCCGGCCGCGATGTCCGCGTTCACGTTGCGGTCCTGCCCGTCGGCGTCGCGCCCGACGGTCGCGACGACCGGCAGGAAGCCGTCGTCGAGGAGCTCCGTGATGATCGTCGTGTCGACCTTGGCGACCTCGCCGACGAGGCCGAGGTCCTCACCGCCCGGACCGATCGCGGGACGCACCTGCAGCAGCCCGGCGTCGGTGCCGGACACGCCGACGGCCGGCGCCCCGGCGGTCTGGATCAAGCCGACGACCTCGGGGTTCACCTTGCCGAGCAAGGCCATGCGGACGACGTCCATCATCGCCTCGTCGGTGACGCGCAGGCCACCGACGAACGCGGACTCGACTCCGAGCGAGCCGGCAAGATCCGAGATCTGGGGCCCGCCGCCGTGCACCACGACCGGGCGCAGGCCGACGAAGT
>JBFJMP010000209.1:0-5035 GCA_041633895.1 Nitriliruptoraceae bacterium | reverse complement strand
GTTGGCGGACTGGACCTGCTCGAGCACCGCGTCGAGCTTGGCCTCGAGCGCCGCCAGCGACGGTGCGTCGCGTACGGATGTGTCCGCCGCGGGGGCGGCGGGTGGGGTGGCGCCGTTGAGCAGCAGGTCGAGCAGCTGCCCGCCGACCGGCTTGAGCGCGCGCGGGCGCCCGGTTTCGATGCGGCCGATCTGCACGTGCTCGGCGGTGCCGAAGATCGCGTCGCGCAGCAGGCGGGTGGGGATGTCGTCGCGGATGGCCCCGGCCGCCTTGAGGTCCTCGATGACGCCACCGACGATGCGGGTGATGCGGCGGTTGTTGTCGAGGAAGGCCGCGGCGATCTCGTCGTTGGCGTGGAAGCGCCCCTGCTGGGCGAACACGCTGGTCAGCGGCCAGTCCCGGTCGAGGCGTGCAACCCAGTGGTCGACCAGGCGGCGGAGGCGCTCGGCCGGGGCGCCGGGGCGGGCGGCGACCGCCTCGACGTCGTGGGACAGCGCGGCGTAGTAGGCGTTCATGACCGCGATCAGCAGGCCAGCCTTGTTCGAGAAGTGCAGGAACACCGTGCCCTCGGCGACGCCGGCGTCCGCCGCGACGTCCGCGGTCGTCGTGCCCTCGTACCCATGGGCGCTGAACCGTGCGGTGGCAGCGTCGATGACGGCCGCACGAGTGCGGTCGCCGCGGGACGGGGTCTGGCTCAGCTGCGGGCTCCTGACGAGACGTGCCCACTTGCCAACATGAGCATGACTCAGTTATACATGAGGTCCGCTCACAATGCGAACGGCCCGCCCGTGCCCGTCTTCACGTCCCGGATCGACACCGCGTCCGACGCCTTCGCGACCAACCGCGAGCAGATGCTGGCGTTGGTCGAGCGCATGCGCGCCCTCGAGGCACGTGCCGCGGAGGCCTCCGAGTCCCGCGCCGACCGTTTCGCCAAGCGCGGGCAGCTCACGCCCCGCGAGCGCCTGCGTCGCCTGCTCGACCCGGGCAGCCCGTTCCTCGAACTCGGCAGCCTGTCCGGCTACCTGCAGGACACCGATGACGAGGAGCGCTCGATCCCGGGCGCCTCCCAGATCATCGGGATCGGCTTCGTGTCCGGCACCCGCTGCATGGTCATCGTCAACGACTCGGGCATCAACGCCGGGGCCATGACCGCGAAGGGTGGCGGGAAGATCCTGCGCGCCCAGGACCTCGCGCTCCAGAACAACCTGCCCCTCGTCATGCTCGTCGAGTCCGCCGGCGCCAACCTGCTCGAGTACACCGTCGACTTCTTCCTCGGCGGCGGCCGCTTCTTCGCGAACCTCGCCCGCAACAGTGCGGCGGGCCTGCCGGTGATCACCGTGCTGCACGGCTCGTCGACGGCCGGTGGTGCCTACATGCCGGGCCTCAGCGACGTCGTCATCGGCGTCAAGGGTGGCGGCAAGGCGTTCCTCGCCGGTCCGCCCCTGCTCAAGGCAGCCACCGGCGAGATCGCCGGGGACGAGGAGCTCGGCGGCGTCGACATGCACGCGACGACGTCCGGCCTCGTCGAGTACGTCGCGGAGGACGACGGCGACGGCATCCGGATCGCGCGCGAGGTGGTCGCCACGATGGACTGGGGCGACGACTGGATCGCACCCGGACCGCGTGACTTCGACGAGCCGTTGTACGACCCGGACGAGATCGCCGGCGTGGTACCCGTCGACTACCGCCAGGCCTACGACGTCCGTGAGGTCGCGGCGCGCATCGTGGACGGCTCCGTCCTGCTCGACTTCAAGCCGGGCTACGGCCCGGCGACGGTCTGCCTCGACGCCCACGTCCACGGGCATCGCGTCGGCCTCATCGGCAACAACGGGCCGATCGACAACGAGGGCGCGACCAAGGCCACCCACTTCATCCAGCGCTGCTCGCAGACCGGCACACCGCTGGTGTTCCTGCAGAACACGACCGGCTTCATGGTCGGCAAGGCGTTCGAGCAGGGCGGGATGATCAAGCACGGGTCCAAGATGATCCAGGCGGTGCGCAACGCCCCCGTGCCGAAGTTCACCTTCATGATCGGGGCGTCGTTCGGTGCCGGGAACTACGGCATGAACGGCCTCGGGTTCGACCCGCGCTTCATCTACACGTGGCCGAACGCCCGCACCGGTGTCATGGGCGGCCAGCAGGCTGCGACGGTCATGCAGATCATCGCCGAGCAGCGCGCGGCGCGGACTGGCGAGACGCTCGACCAGGACTTCGTCGACGCCTTCGTCAACCAGATCGTCAGCCACTATGAGGCCCAGGAGTCGGCGTTCGTCACGTCGGGGCGTGGTCTCGACGACGGCATGATCGACCCCCGCGACACCCGCAGGGTGCTCGGCTTCCTGCTGGCGACCGTCGCCGAGGCCGAGGCCGCCGACCCCAACGCCATGACCTTCGCCGTCGCCCGACCCTGAGGACCCTCGCCATGCCTGAACTGCCGCAGACCGACCTCGTCCTCACGTCGTTCGACGACGGCGTGCTGACGCTGACGCTGAACCGTCCCGACCGTCGCAACGCCCTGTCCGTGGCGGCGCTCGACCAGATGGAGGCGGTCATCGAGGTCGTGAAGGACGACCTCGACGTCCGGGCCGTCGTCATCCGTGGCAGCGCCGGGATCTTCTGTGCCGGCGGCGACCTCAAGGACTTCGGCGACATCGCCGGTGGTGGCGAGCCCGACCGCACCGAGGTCGCCCGCCTGAACCGCCGCTTCGGCGACATCTTCGAGCTGCTGCTGGACACGGGAGCGGTCGTGGTCGCGGTCGTCGAGAAGGCCGCCATCGGCGGCGGGTTCGGGCTCGCGTCGATCGCCGACGTCGTGATCGCCGACCCCGACGCCACGTTCGCGATGACCGAGACGACGCTCGGGCTGGTCCCGGCGCAGATCGCCCCGATCGTCGCGCGCCGCCTCGGCGTCGTGCCCGCGCAACGACTCGCGATCACCGGGGCGCGCCTGCGGACACCGGCGGCCGTCGAGGCCGGGCTGGTGGACATCGCCGCCGAGGACGTGGATGCGGCCCTGGCCGAGGTGCTGGCCGGCATCCGTCGGTGCGCCCCGGCCGCCAACGCCGCCACCAAGCGGCTGATGGGCAAGCTGGGGACCATGCCGCTCACGGACCTGCTGGACACCGCTGCGGAGGCCTTCACCGACGCCATCCTCGGCGAGGAGGCGGCCGCCGGGATCGGGGCGTTCCTCACGAAGGGCACACCGCCATGGGCCGCCACGGCCGACGGAGACGCCTGATGGCCTTCGACACGATCCTCGTCGCGAACCGGGGCGAGATCGCCGTGCGGGTCATCCGAACGGCGCGCGCCATGGGCTACCGCACGGTCGCCGTGTTCAGCACGCCGGACGCGGATGCCCCGCACGTCCGCCTCGCCGACGAGGCCGTCCACATCGGGCCGGCGCTCGCGGCTGCGTCCTACCTCGACGTCGACAAGGTCCTGGCGGCCGCCGAGCGCACCGGGGCCGGCGCGGTCCACCCCGGCTACGGCTTCCTGTCCGAGAACGCGGACTTCGCGGAGGCATGCGCGGCGGCTGGGATCACCTTCATCGGTCCGCCCGCCGCGGCCATCCGCGCGATGGGTGACAAGGCAGCCGCGAAGCGCCTGATGGCGTCGGCGGGCGTGCCGCTGCTCCCCGGTTACCAGGGCACGGACCAGACCGACGAGCGCCTGCTGGCCGAGGCGGCGACGGTTGGCGTACCGCTGATGGTCAAGGCCGCCGCAGGAGGTGGTGGCAAGGGCATGCGCCTGGTCACCGATCCGGACGCCGTCGCCGACGCCGTCGCCGCTGCGCGTCGCGAGGCGCTCGGGGCGTTCGGCTCCGACGACCTCATCCTCGAACGGGCCCTGCTGCGCCCCCGACACGTCGAGATCCAGGTCCTCGCCGACACGCACGGCAACGTCATCCACCTCGGCGAACGCGACTGCTCGATCCAGCGACGCCACCAGAAGGTCGTCGAGGAGGCGCCGAGCCCCGCCGTCGATGCCGCGCTGCGTGCGGCGATGGGCACAGCCGCCGTCGATGCCGCTGCAGCGGTCGACTACGTCGGTGCCGGCACCGTCGAGTTCCTGCTCGAGGACGGCGAATTCCACTTCCTCGAGATGAACACCCGCCTGCAGGTCGAGCACCCGGTCACGGAGCTGGTCACCGGCCTCGACCTCGTCGAACAACAGATCCGTGTCGCCCGCGGTGAGGCGCTGGGCGTGGCGCAGGACGACGTGTCGATCAACGGCCACGCCATCGAGGTGCGCCTCTACGCCGAGGACCCCGCCAACGGCTTCCTCCCCGCCACCGGGACGCTCGCGACCTTCGACGTCCCGGACACCGTGCGCCTCGACAGCGGCGTGGTCGCCGGCAGCGTCGTCGGGGCCGACTACGACCCGATGCTCGCGAAGGTCATCGCGCACGGCGCCGATCGTGACGAGGCCCGCCGTCGGTTGGCGACGGCGCTGCGCGACACCGCCGTCCTGGGTGTGCGGACCAACCGCTCGTTCCTCGTGGACGTGCTGACCGACGACGTCTTCGCGGCCGGCGAGGCCACGACGGCGTTCATCGCCGAGTCCGGCCTCCCACGCGAGTCCGCGCCTGGCTCCGACGTGGTGGCTGCCGCCGCCGGGATCCTGCACGCGCGGCGGCTGGCCGCCGCCGAGGCGCGCTCGCCGGGCCTGGCCGGGTGGTCCAGCAGTGGTCGGCAGCAGTCGACCATGCACCTGTCCGTGGACGGCGGCGACGCCGTCCCCGTGGCCGTCCACCATGACCGCGACGGCATCACGATCGAGGTCGACGGGACCCGCCACGCGGTGGCCGTCGACGGTGGTGTCGATGGTGGATCGGTGACGGTCGACGGGCGGCGCCTGCGCCACGACGTCGTCCACCACGGCGACGGGGCGTGGCTCCGCCTCGACGGACTCGACCTCACGGTCGCCGACCTGCTGCAGCGCCCCGCCGGCGACGTCGTCGTCCGGGGCGAGGGGCTCCTGCTCGCGCCGATGCACGGCGCGGTCACCACGGTCAACGTGGCCGAGGGCGACCGGGTC
>JBFJMP010000208.1:0-5040 GCA_041633895.1 Nitriliruptoraceae bacterium | reverse complement strand
TGGAGGTCAGCCCGTCATCGAACGTGCACACCGGGGCGGCGTCGTCGTGGGAGGCGCATCCGCTCGAGGTCCTGCGCCAGACCGGGTTCGCCGTCACGGTCAACACCGACAACCGCCTGATGTCGGCCACGTCCATGTCGCAGGAACTGGCCCGTTGCGCCACGGCCTTCGGCTGGGACGACCGCGTCATCGGGGAACTCGCCCACACGGCCCTGGATGCCGCGTTCTGCGACGACGTCGTGCGGGCGGCCGTGCGGGCCCGCCTCGATGCAATCCTGAACGAGTCGTGAACGCGGGTTCGCGCCGGTAACGGGGCGGGGTCCGGGGGTGTTGCAGTCGGGGACACCACCTCCCGGAGGGGACCCATGGACCGCCCAGCAGCCACCACCGCATCCGCCACCGACACCCGTCGCCGTCGCCTCGCCCTGCTCGGTGGGGGACTGGCCCTCGCCCTGGTGGCGGTCGTCCTGCTGGTCTTCGAGCCCCAGACGCTGTTCTTCGACACGACGGTGGACGAGGACTTCCCCGTCGTCGTCCAGGGCGCCACGACCGACGCGATGGACGAGCCCGACCCGATGACGACGGCTGAGCCCGACGACATGGCCAGCGAGGAGCTGTCCGAGCCGTCCGTGCCCACGCCGACCGCCCGTGCCCAGGGCACGTTCGTGGACCGGTCCCACCCCACGCGTGGTGTCGCCACGGTGTTCGACCTCGGAGACGGGACGCAGGTGCTCCGCCTCGAGGACTTCGAGACGGACAACGGACCCGACCTGCGGGTCTACCTGTCCTCCGCGCCGGTCGATGCCGACGCGGGCGCCTTCGACGACGACGCCGTGGACCTCGGGGTCCTCAAGGGCAACATCGGCAACCAGAACTACGACCTGCCGGCCGACGTCGACCTCAGCCGCTACGCGACCGTGGTGATCTGGTGTGACCGCTTCGACGTCGCCTTCGGCGCCTCGGCACTCCGTGCCTCGGGGCTCAGCGCTGGGTGATCGGCACGTAGTCGCGCTCGCCCGAGCCGACGAACAGCTGGCGCGGACGTGCGATCGCCTGCTCCTCGTCGAGCAGGTTCTCCTGCCACTGGGCGAGCCAGCCCGGGATGCGACCGATGGCGAACAGCACCGGGAACATCGACGTCGGAAAGCCCATCGCCTGGTAGATCAGGCCCGAGTAGAAGTCGACGTTCGGGTAGAGCTTGCGCGAGACGAAGTACTCGTCCTCGAGCGCGATCTTCTCGAGCTCGACGGCGATGTCGAGGAGGGGGTTCTTGCCCGTGACCTCGAACACGTCGTGGGCGAGCCCTCGGATGACCTTCGCGCGCGGGTCGTAGTTCTTGTAGACGCGGTGGCCGAAGCCCATGAGGCGGAACTCGCCCTTCTTGGCCATCTCCACGTACTCGGGGATGCGGTCGACGGACCCGATCTCCTGGAGCATCCGCAGGACGGCCTCGTTGGCGCCGCCGTGCTTGGGGCCGTACAGGGCGGCCACGGCACCGGCCGCGGCGGAGTAGGGGTCGGCGTCCGACGAGCCGATGGTGCGCATCGTGGTCGTGGAGCAGTTCTGTTCGTGGTCACCGTGGAGGATGAACAGCTTGTCCATCGCCTCCTCGAGCACCGGGTCCGGGTCGTACTTGAGCTCGGTGGTCTTCCACATCATGTTGAGGAAGTTGCCCGCGAACGACAGGTCGTTGTCCGGGTAGGCGGCGCGCCAGCCGATCGAGTGGCGGTAGGCGAACGCGGCCAGCGTCGGGAACTTGGCGATCAGCCGGATCATCTGGATCTTGCGCGTGTCCGGGTCCGTGGAGTCCTTGGCCTCGGGGTAGAACGTCGACAGCGCGCCGACCGTCGAGACGAGCATGCCCATCGGGTGGGCGTCGTGGTGGAAGCCGTCGATGAACTCGCGGATGTTCTCGTGGATGAACGTGTGGTGGGTGATGTCGTAGGCCCAGCGGTCGTACTCGCTGGGGGTGGGGAGCTCACCGTTGATCAGCAGGTACGAGGTCTCGAGGAAGTTGGCCTGCTCGGCGAGCTGCTCGATGGGGTACCCGCGGTAGCGCAGGATCCCGGCGTCACCGTCGATGTAGGTGATCTCGGAGCGGCAGGAGGCGGTGTTCTTGAACCCGGGGTCGTAACTGAGGAGTCCGAAGTCGTCGTCGTTGACCTTGATGCCGCGCAGGTCCATGGCGCGGACCGCGCCGTCGGTGATGGGCAACTCATAGGTCTGGCCGGTGCGATTGTCGGTGACCGTGAGGGTGTCCGTGATGGTCTTCGTGGACTCGCTCATGTGCCGGGTTCCTTCCGGGGTGCGTCCGTCGCGGCAGGGGTGGGCCGTGACGCTGCTGGGACGTGGCTGTGCGTACTGGCGGGGGTGGAGCAGCCGTGTGTGGCGCCCTCGAGGGGTGGGTGGGGCACCTTCGCGAACCCCCACGGTAGTCGCGCCGGTCGGCGTCTGCCGCCCTCGGACGCCGCCGACCGTAGGCTGGCCCGGACCGGACAGATCGAGGCCACGTGCGGACCGAGGACCTGACCTTCGCGGGCAGCACGGGCGCGACGCTGGCCGGGGTCCTCCACCGGCCCGACGACGCGGCCCGGGGAAGCATCCTGCTGGCGCACTGCTTCACGTGTGGCAAGGACATCCACACGATGACCCGGCTCGCCGACGCCCTTGCCGAGGCCGGCTACGCATGCCTGCGCTTCGACTTCACGGGTCTGGGGGAGTCCGGCGGGGACCGCAGGGAGTCGACCTTCGTCGCCAACGTCGGTGACCTCGTCCGTGCCGCCACGACGCTGATCGAACGCGGCTTCGGGCCCTGCGGACTCATCGGCCACAGCCTCGGCGGTGCGGCCGCACTCGCGGCGTCCCACCGCCTCCACACCGTCCGGTCGATCGCGACGATCGGGACGCCCTCGGACGCCGACCACGTCCGCCACCTGTTCGCGGACGAGGTGGACGAGATCGCCGCCGAGGGCTGCCGCGTCGTCGACATCGGTGGGCGGCCGTTCCCCGTCTCGCAGGAGTTCGTCGACGCCCTCGACACCGACCTGCGCCTGGCGGAGGTCGACCGTCCACTGCTCGTCGTCCACGCCCCGGACGACGAGGTCGTGCCCTACGCGGAGGCCCGACGGCTGGAACAGGCCGTCGGGGGTCCGGTCGGGCTGTGGCCCCTGCTCGGTGCCGACCACCTCGTCACCGACCGGGACTGCGCACGTGACCTCGCCGCGGTGCTCGTGGCCTGGTTCGACCAGACCCTGTGAGCACCGCGGCGTGCCGACTCAGTCGCCCGCGATGAACGCGGTCCACTTGGCGCCGTCGCTGCCTGCGGGGACCTCGATGAACAGTCGGTAGCCGAGGTACGCACCGGCTCCCGTGACCATGTCCTCGATCTGCTCGCGGGTGTGCAGGCCGGTTGCGGCCACCTCGTCCATCGCAGCGTCGAGCTCCGCCGGGTCCGCGGTCGCGGGGTCCATCAGGAACAGGCGGGGCCAGACCCAGTAGGACGGGCCGCCAGGCTCGCCGCTGGGCTGGGCGAGCAGGTCGGGGGTCGTGGCCAGCACCTGGCGGATCGCGGCCAGCGGCGACACCTCGCCCGCCTCGTCCTGGCCACGCCAGTACTCCGCCACGTCGGTGGAGTCTCCGAAGCTGTAGCTGAAGCCGTCCGGGGACGTGAGCGCGGCGACGCCCGCGAGGTCGCAGGCCGCGGCCCGCTCGTCGATGGCGCGTCGCAGGGCGGCCACCGCGTCCGGCAGGTCCTGCTCCTCGACGCGAAGCCCCAGCTCCGAGGCCGCACAGGAGGCGCCGGGACCAGGGGTCGCGTCCGGGGTCGGGTCCGGGTCCGGGGTGGCGGTCGCCGCGGGGTCCAGGACCCCGCCGTCGATCGTCGGTGGCAGCGGACGCTGACCGCGCACCACGGCGCCGCCGACGACGAGGGCGACAACGGTGGTGGCCGCGAGCGCCGGCACCCAGCGAGGCGAACGACTGCCCCCGGCCTCGATGCGCGTCAACAGGGCGTCGACGTGGACGGTGTCGGCGACCCGCTGGGCCTGTGCGGCCGCGTCGGTCAGGGTCTGGTCGAGTCGATCGGTCATGACAACCACTCCTGGTCGAGCATCTCGGCAAGTCGGGTTCGAGCGCGGTGCAGGTCGGACTTCGTGGTGCCCTCGGCGACGCCGGTCACTGCGGCGATCTGGGCGACGGAGAGGTCCTCGACGTAGTGCAGGGTGATCGCCGCGGCCTGTCGGTGCGGCAGGCGGCGGACCGCCGCCCACACGTCCGGGGCGGGGTCAGCCATCTCGACGCTGACCTCGGGGTCGAGTCGTCGCAGCGCCCGTGCTTCGGAGCGAAGCCGTCGCCAGCGCGAGTGGGACAGGTTGATGACGACCCGTCGGACCCACGCGCCGGGTCGGTCGTACCGGCCCACGCGCTCCCAGTCGCGGTAGGCCCGGGTGAACGCCTCCTGGACGAGGTCCTCGGCGCTCGCCCGATCACCCGTCAGGGCCACGGCAAGTGCCATCACGGGACGCACGTTGGCGTCGTACATGTCCCGGAACGGGACGGGTCCTGCCGGCATCGGTCGGTCGCTCACTCGTGCCCTGCCGCGGGTCTCAGGCTGTGTGTCGGTCGGCATCCGCTCACCTCGTGTGGGGCCGGTCCACGGACACACGCACGGGGTCCTCGGCAGGTTGCAGGTCGTCTCGCCTCGCTGTCGAGAAATGTAGTTGCAACGGGAATAGTCACGCGCTCAACCAACGTTGTGACGGGTGCAGGGCGGTTTCGCCGCCTGCCCGAGATGACCCCCAACCCCGTCACGATCCACGAGAGGCACCGAAATGACCACCACCACCGCTCCCGCCCGCGACACGCTCCCCGCCGCCGGCACCTGGGAGATCGACGCCGCCCACACGGACATCGAAGCGTCCGTCCGACACCTGATGGTGTCGAAGGTCCGCGGCCGCTTCACCTCGTTCTCCGGCACCGTGCAGGTCGCCGAGGACATCGCCGACTCGACCGTCGAAGTCTCGATCGACGCCCGGAGCATCG
>JBFJMP010000207.1:0-5059 GCA_041633895.1 Nitriliruptoraceae bacterium | reverse complement strand
GCGGTCCTCGCTTCGGCGGCTGGCCTGTGACGGCCTGCGATCCACGGTCACCCTGCACGCCACCGGCGCGGACCAAGGGCGCAGCTCCCGCATCGTCACGCCCGCGCTGCGGCGGTTGCTGCGGCTGCGGGACCGCCACTGCCAGTTCCCGGGCTGTCGCGCGACCCGCCACGTCCACGCCCATCACGTCGTGCACTGGGCCGACGGCGGACCGACCGACCTCGCCAACCTCCTGCTCCTGTGCAGCCACCACCGCTTCGTCCACGAGCACGAGTGGACGGTGACGATGACGCCGACCGGAGCCACCTTCCAACCCCCCCGGCGCCCCGGCCCCGGTGCCCGACGTCGAGCCACTCGTCGGCGCTTCAGCTGAAGCGCCCGCCGCCCACTACCTCGACCGCATGGGGCGCCCGGCCGTCGACGATGCGCTCGACATCCCGCACTGGGAGGGCGTGTACGACCTCGATGCCTGCCTCGCGGTCCTCGACCACTTCACCGTCCGCGCCCGCTCGGACCTCGCCGTCGCCTCGTGAGGACGCGGTTCTGGGCGGAACGTCACGGTTGCGCCCACGGCGCGTGGCGCGGTGATCACGCCCCGACGGCGTCCTTGACGCCGCGGGTGGGACGCGCACAGTGGAAGGTGGCCACGTTCCGCGTGACCAGCGCGGAGGGCCGGGAGGAATCCATGCTGGGCAAGGAGATCGCACACGAGGTCGGGCAACAGACAGGGGTGCGCGTACTGCAGGACCCGAAGCACGGCACGATCATGGAGGTCAGCTTCGCCGCCGAGGGCACGCTCCTCGGTGTGCACGCCGAGGACGTCGGAACCTACGAGAGCTGGCTCGAGTCGGACGGCTCCATCCGCGGCCACGGCCAGGGCGTCACGATGGGCGAGGGCAACGAGATGGCGTCGTGGGAGGCGACCGGAGTCGGCCATCGTGCCGACGACGGCTCCATCCGGTTCCGCGGATCGCTCTACTACCGGAGCATGACCCCGAAGTTCGGCGAGCTGAACGGGAAGTGCTGCATCTACGAGTACAACGTCGATGCCGGTCGCAAGACCGAAGCCACCCTGCACCTCTGGGAGTAGCCGACCCACGCCACCGAGGCCTCGCCGCGGTCGGCGAGGCCTCCTTCCTGCCGCCGACCGTGTCGCATCCGAGCCGCTGTCGAGGTTCGTGGCCTCCGACCGATCGCGGGCATACCGTCCGTGCATGGGGAAAGGGCCCATGCATGCGCACCGCCCGCTTCGCATCCGCCACGCTCGTCATGGTCCTCGCCGCTGCATGCGCGAGCGGTGGGGACCCCGCCGAGGAGACGGGGGTCCTCGGCGTGTCGATCGAACGCCCCGCTGCCTCCGAGCCGGCAGCGGCCGTGACGCGCACCCCCACGCCCACGCCGACTCCGTCCCCCACCCCGACGCCGACCGAGACGACGCCGGCACCCGAACCGCCGGCCCCGCCCCCACCGCCGACCCCCACGCCCGAGCCACCGCCCCCACCCCCGCCGACTCCCACGCCGGAACCCGAGCCCGAACCGACCCCGGTCGAGTCCTTCACCGTGTACTCCGAGACCCTCGGGTACGACGGCAACGGGGGCGCCTACGGCCTGTCCGCGACCAGCACCCAGCCCGCGCCGCCGGGGACCGCGACCCTGCACCACGAGTCGCGCGACAACGGGACCGTGGCGTTCGCGTGCAGCGGCACGTTGACGCCGCCCGAGGGCCACACGGCCGACGGCACGCTGACCCTCACCCTGTTCGAGGATGACGCCGTGCTGCTGACGGTGTCCTCGCCGGGGCAGGGCACCCAACCGACGAACCTCGCGGTCGGTCCGCACGAGACCGACATGCACGAGGCGGGCTACCACTGCGAGCTGACCTACGCGGCGTGACCGCCGCGAGGGCCGGTCGGCCCGCCGCCCCCGGGGTGGTGACTGGGGGGTGGAGGCGACGGGCCGACGGCCGTGCTCACTCGACGAGGAGGGTCGCCTTCATCCCGGCCTCGTAGTGGCCCGGGATGTGGCACGCGATCTCGTAGGAGCCGGGAGTCAGGTCGATCGTGATGGTCTCGCTGGCACCAGCCGCGAGGTCGCCCGTGTCGACGATGTGGTCGTCGTGGGCTCCCACCTCACTGAGCGCGAACTGGTGCGGTGCCGCCCCGGCGTTGAGGATCTGGAACGTCACCTCGCCGGCAGGGACGGTGAAGGTGTCGCCACCGAACGCGAACTCGGTCATCGAGATCGCCAGCGTGCCGTCGGTGACCTCCTCGGCCGGTGGCGGCGCGGTCTCCTCCACCTCGTCGGGAGCCGGGGCCTCTCCGGAGAAGATGCTCGGGTTCTCGGGCCCGGTCACGGTCAGGATCGCGAGCGCGCCCCGATCGATCGTGCGCGTGATCGCGTGGTCGACGAGCAGGTAGGTGCCCGGGACGTCGAGCGTGAACTCGACCCAGGTCGCCCCGCCGGCCGGGACCAACGTGGTCTGGACGTCCTCGTTGACCAGCGAGCCACCCTCCACGCGGACCCGGTCGAAGACCTCCCCGATCACGTGGAAGGACGACGTCAGGTTCGGCCCGCCGTTGCCGACGAAGAGGCGCACGGTGTCGCCCACCTCGGCGGTCATCGCGAAGTCACCGGTCAGGGCGTTCGCCTGTCCGTTGAAGACGACGTAGGACGGGTCCTCGTTCGTCATCGCCTCGCCGTCGTAGGTGTTCAGGCCAGGAGCGCCATGGCCCTCCTGGGTGTAGAGCTCGCCCTGCACGAGGTAGAACTCCTTGTCGACCGGCGCCAGCCCGCCCTCGGGCTCGACCACGATCAGCCCGTACATGCCGTTGGCGATGTGCGTGGGAATGTGCGGCGTCGCGCAGTGGTAGACGAACACGCCGGGGTTGAGCGCCTGGAACGTGATGGACTTCGACTCACCGGGCGGCACCTGCAGCGACATCGCCCCGCCGCCCGGACCGTTCACCGCATGCAGGTCGATCGAGTGGATGTTCTGGCTGTCGGCGGCGTTGGTCAGGGTCAGGTTGACGGTGTCGCCGACCCGCACCCGCAGCATCGGCCCGGGCACCTGGTCGTCGAAGGTCCAGTACGTGTAGGTCGTGCCGTCGGCGAGCTGGCCCTCGCGCTCGCCGGTCGTCAGCTCGATGTCGACGACCTGCGCCGCGCGAGCGCCGACCGGTGTGCCGGTCTGGGTCGGGTCGGCCGCGACGCGATCGGCCGTGGTCGGGGCGGCGGCCGTGGTGTCGGCCATGTGGTCCATCCCCGGCATGGCCTCGGTCGCGGTCCCCATCACGGCGGCATCGGCCGCCGGCGCCTCGTCCTCGTCGAGCACGCCGTTCACCAGCAGGGTCGTCACGATCGACAGGAGGATCGTGGCGACGACGAGGGCGATGAGGCGCGGTCCGGTGACGGAGTCGACCTCGATGCGGTCCGGACCTCGCGGCGGCCGCGGTGAGGAGGCGGCGGGGCGCTCCAACGTTCGTGACGTGGACATGACGTGCCCTTCCCCAGCGGCGGACCGACGACAGGTGTCGATGACACATCGTGGGCCGCGCCCCGACATTCCGGCCAGTGCCGAGGGGCCCGCCCCGTCAGGGACCTTCGGCCCACCGACAGGGCGGGCCGCCACCGTGATGACGTCGCCCCGTCGCGTCGAGGACATGGCCGGATCCGGCCATGTGGACCGCCACCCAGGATGGCCGGTGTGGGCGAAGCGGTGCGCGGGACCTCGCAGCCATGCTCGAAGCGTCACCTCAACCAACCCGGGAGCACGTCCATGCCAACCCTGACTGCCGCGGCGCTGGTCGCGGACACCAAGACCAGGATCGAGAACCTCGGGGTCGACGAGGTCGCACGCGAACTCGACACGGGGGCGCCCGTCCTCGTGGACCTGCGCGAGGCCGACGAACTGGCCGCCACCGGGCGCCTCCCCGGCGCCGTCCACAGCCCTCGCGGCATGCTCGAGTTCCGCGCCGACCCGACGTCGCCCTACCACGACCCGGTGCTCGACCCGTCGCGCCGGACGATCCTGTACTGCGCCAGCGGCGGCCGGTCCGCCCTGGCCACCGCCGCACTGCAGGCCCTGGGCTACGACGATGTCGCCCACCTCGACGGTGGGTTCCGGTCGTGGACCGAGGCCGGGATGCCGGTCGAGCCTGCCTGAGCGACAGACCCTCCTGACGTGCGTATCGTGAGTGCACGGAGGGAGGGTCTGCGCATGGGCGGTCGCGATGCGGCTGCGGTCCCAGTCGACGCGGGCTGGGCGTGCCTCGGCCGTGGGGAGTGGGCCGCGGCAGCAGACTGGTTCGACGAGGCGCTGGCGCGCGACGCTGACGACGCCCGCGCCCTCGAGGGCCGGGCGTGGACCGCGTGGTGGCTCGACGACGCGCCCCTGCTGTTCCGGACGCGCGAACGCGCCTTCCATGCCCACCGCACCGCCGGAGACGCCGTGGGGGCCGCCCGCGCCGCCATCTGGCTCGGCTGCGACCACCACGAGATCCGGGGCGACCACGCGGTGGCGAACGGGTGGTACCAGCGTGCGCGTCGCCTCCTCGCGGACGTGCCCCCGACGGCCGAGCACGGCTGGCTCGCCTTCCACGACGGGGCCTACGCGATCGAGTTGGCGGACGACACCGCGACGGCCCGCGAACGTGCGGCCGAAGCCGCTGCCATCGGCCACGAGTTGGGCGTGTCCGACCTCGTGTTCCTGGGTGCCGCGCTGGAGGGGCTCGCCCTGGTCACCGAGGGCGACGTCGAGGCCGGCATGCGACGGCTGGACGAGGCCAGCGTGGCGGCGACCTCAGGGGAACTCCATGAGCGGATCGCGGTCACCTGGACCCTCTGCTACCTGATCTACGCCTGCGAGCGCGTCCGTGACTTCGACCGGACCACGCAGTGGTGCAAGCGCATGGAGGAGGTCGCGTCGACGTTCGGCTTCGAGGGCGGTGTCGGGATCTGCCGCGTCCACTACGGCGGGGTCCTCGTGTTCCACGGCGACTGGGAGCGTGCCGAGCACGAACTGCAGCGGTCGCGGGCCATCCTCGCCGACGTGCGCCCGATG
>JBFJMP010000206.1:0-5069 GCA_041633895.1 Nitriliruptoraceae bacterium | reverse complement strand
TCTGGCTGAACACGACGGAGCGGATCTCCTCGAGGCGGATGGCGGCGCGGACCTCGAGGTTGTCGAGGTCGACCATGTCGGCGACCGCGACCAGGTGCTGGTCCTCGGGCGGCGCGTAGTGGCCGACACCGCGGGGTTCACCGAGCAGGACGCGGGCGTCCAGTGCGATGGCCGCGATCTCGGTCTGCGCGTCGCGGCAGCCCGTCCCGCCGAGGACGTCGAGGTCGCAGGCCTGCGCGACCACCGTGAGGTTGTCCGCATCGGTGGCGTCGGCCACGAAGGACACGGAGGTCGGCAGGTCGTCGATGTCGAGGTCGACGCAGGCCACGACGACGTCGCCCAGCGAGGTGGGCTCGGGATCGTCGCAGTCGACGCCGCCCGCCGTGTAGGCCGCACGCAGGTCGACGTCGAGCCGCTCCCCCGGGTCCGCCGGCGCGAGCACGAGACCACGCATCGGTGCCCCAGCGGCCGCGGGCTGCACGATCGCCGTGACCTCGTTCGGGACGTTGTCGAGCGTCAGCGCGGCTTCGATGTCCTGGTCGTCGGCGGTGATCGCGTCGTCGAGGCCCTCGAGGTGGAGGTTCGCGTCGAACGTCATGTCGAACGGCGTGTTGGCCCGGTAGGCCACCACCATCGGCCCCTCGGCCGGGCTGACGCCGTCGCCGAACGGGTCGGTGTCCTCGCACTCGGCGGTGACCGGGTCCGTCGGACCGTTGAGGGCCCGACCGGAGTCGGCGAAGCAGAAGGTGATGTCGTCGGGCAGGGGGCTGACGACCGAGTTGGCGAGGAGGTCGACGCGACCGTTGGCCGGATCGTCACCCTCGAAGTCGATGTCCCGCAGGTCGACGTCGAGCTCGAAGTCCTGGTCGTCGCCGACCCGGGTGGACATGCCGATGGTGTCCGCGATGTTGACGTACTGGGCCTTCTCGATCGACTCGATCCGACCCGTCGCCTCGAAGAGCACGACGTCGGCTCCGTCGATCACCGTGCCGCGACCCGTGACCGTGGCGTGGTTGGGCGCGACGGCCTTGGCGGCCGGCAGGTCGGCGGGGCGCTCGAGGAAGTTGGCGATGGCGAACTCGACGAGGCCGATCTCGTCCTCGGTGCCGGGCGTGCATGCGTCGTCCACGGGGTCGGCCGCGTAGATGCGGTCGCAGGTGTGGAACTCGAACTTCTCGAGCGTCTCGTCCGCGCCCTGGACCGTGCGGATGCGCAGGTCGCGGGCGAGGCCTTCGATCACGGCGTCGGCCACGAGCGGCACGCCGTCGTCCTGCCCCATCACGACGTGGGCGTCGAAGTCGGGCTTGGCAGCCCCCGGGTCGCCGTCCGCGTCGACCTCGATGCGGTTCTCGATGTCGCTGACCTCGATCACGCGCGCCTGCAGGTGGTTCGGCACGTGGCGGGCGGACAGCTCCGCACAGATCGTCCCCGCGTCGCCGCACGCGGCGTTCGGGCCGGCGGTGTGCTCGATCATGTCGACAGTCGTGTCGATGTCGACCGGCTGCGAGGCCTCGTAGGTCACGCGGAACGGCTGGCCGGAGTTGCCGCCGCCCTCGGGCAGGACCGACACCTCGATGTCGTCGGGCAGCGGGGCGACCGTCGTGGTCGTGCGCAGCAGCGGGCCCTCGGACGGGCGCAGGTCGAGGTCGCCGTGGATCTCGATCGGCAGTTGGCCGTCGCCGGTCGAGACGTGGGCCTCGATGCCGTCGTCGTCCTGCTGGAACGACACGTCGCGAATGCGCTCGAGGCGGGCCGCGGCGATGAGTTCGTCGCCCTCGACCCCGCCCGGGGCGAGCGCGAGGTTCACGTACTGCTGTTCGGTCGGGACGAACTCCTCGAGCACGACCGGCTCACCGTCGAAGTTGGTGATGCGCGCCTCGATGGCGCCGATGCCGTTGCCGGAGCCCGAGAAGGCCGCGCTGGGGATCGAGGTGTCCCACTCCGCGTGCATCTGGCGCGGAAGGTCCTCGACGTCGAGGGCCGCATTGATCGGCGGGGCGTCGGGCGAGTCGGTGCGCAGTTCGGCACGGATGTCGGGCAGGCGCTCGTCCGCACGGGCCTGGTAGTCGATGGCACCGGTGTCCCCGTCCTGGAACAGGTCGATGGCCATCGCGCGGGGCAGGCGGTCGATCCAGGCGTCGAAGTCGACGGTGTCGTCGCCGGTCGCGAAGTCCACGTCGGTGTGGAGGTCGATCTCGTCGAAGCGGTTGTGGGCGTAGGTGATGTGCTGGCCCGTGTCGTCCCACCCGAAGGTGACGCGGACGGCCTCCGGGAACGGCGAGTAGTCGAGGTCGATGTCGGCGATCGTGTCGCCGCTCTCGAGGCCGGCGACGATCGTCAGCGGCCCCTCGTACGAACTGGACGCCGGGGCGAGGCCGAGGTCCTGGACACCCGGGTCGAGGCCCAGCGGGCCGCCTGTCGTGTCGATGATGGCTTCGATCGGGTTGAAGAAGTCGTTGAGGCCGCCCACGAGGGCCTTGAACTCCTGCGGGATCGAGCCGCCCTCGCCCGTGTCGTAGCCGAAGCGCACGATCGTGTCGGGTTCCTCGCCCTCGAGGTCCGTGACGGTGAACTTCACGTTGACGCGGACGGGCGGGCTGACCTGCGCGAGCAGCGACGCGGTCTCGAGGCGGGTGATCTCGATGTTGGGGGCGATCACCTCGCCCACGTTCGGCGGGTTGTTCAGCAGTCCCTCGGCGTTGACGAGGTTCACCGCGACCGTGATGTCAGGCAGGAGGTCGCCGTCGACGTCGACCGGGATCGGTGCCTGCGGCACGCCCGGCTGGCCCAGCTGGAGGTTCAGCAGGCTCGCCGTGTGGCTGCCCGACACCGCCTCGATCTCGTACACGGGCACGGGGAACGGCGTGGCGACGCGCTGGGCGTCGATCGCCGCGGCCCCGGCCAGGCCGACGCCGACGGCGCCGATCCCGACCCAGGCCCATGTGCGCAGGCGGCGGCGGAGGCCGGCGGTGAACCCGCCCGGGAAGTCAGCCGCAGGGATGGAGGTGAAGTCTGAAGAGGGGTGCATCGCGTCGGTCCTCGCGTGCTCGTGGTGCGTCCGGCCAGGTGTGGATCAGCTGCTGCAGCGGTCAGAGGGGCGGTGGCAGGTCGGGGGCCTCCGCCGGCATCACGGCGTCCTCGACGACCGGGTCGTCGAGCACGTCGGGCATCGCCACGGTGATCCCGGCGTCGAAGTCACAGCCGAGGAGGACGAGTGCGCAGGGCGTCAGCAGGCCGAGCTGGAAGCGCACGGTGACGAACGCCTCCTGCCCCGGCTCGAGGTCACCCAGCGGCGCGTACGTCGGGCCGATGGCCTGCGCGCCGAGCGTCGGCGAGTACGCGTCGACGAGCTCGGCGCCGAAGGCCGCACCCGGGCCGTCGTTGACGATCCGGATGACGACGGAGGGACGCCGGCTGAGGTAGTCGGCCCCGAGCCCGCCCCAGAATGTGCTGACGACCTCGGCCGACAGGGCGGGGCGCAGGACCTCGATGGGACCGTCGAGGTCGATCGACAGCGCCTCGGTGGCGGTCGGGCCGACCTCGGCCGTCAGCGCGAAGGTCCCCGACCCGGTTGCGCCCTCGTAGGCGCCGGTGCCGTGGTGGACGGCCCAGGTCCCCCCGCCGGTGACCGTCGAGCCGTCGAAGTCGAGCGTCGGCGTGTCGCAGTCACCCGACTCCAGCGCGAACTGGAGCGTGCCCCGCTCGTCGACGAACGTCGTGCGGCTGTCCGTCCCGGCCAGCCAGGCAGCCGGGCCGTCCGGTGGGGCCTGTCCGGTCGCCGCCGGATCGAGTCCCGGGAAGCGCACGGTGTCGCTGTGGACGTCCAGGTGGGTGCGCAGTTCGGCCGGGCGGCCGTTCAGCGTCCCGTCGGGGACGTCGCCCCGGTAGTCGTGGTGCCAGTAGGCACCGTCACCGCCGTCCGCACAGGCGATGCCCGGCGTGTTGGCGCGTCCGCCACCCGTCCCGTCGACCGTCACGTCGAGGGTCGTGCTCCCGCGTGAGGGCACGGCGAGCAGTGGCAGGATCATCAAGGCAAGGATGACGCCAGCGACCAGTCGACGAGCACGCATGCGCGGGCCTGTCGCTCGGGATCGCGGCGCCCCGGTCTGGGCACCCATCGGTTTGCGTCCTTCGCTGTCCGATCGATCCGGTCTGACCGTTCGGACAGGTGGACCATGCCAGAATGACTAGTCCTGTCACCTGGAACCTTGGGTAACGGTTCGGCGTCAGACTGGCGAACTCCTCAGAATCTGGGCGCGTTCCGCCCGAAGGAACACGATCGGCGCAGAGTTCCCGCCGGCGCCGTTCCGTGCGGTCAACGGCGCCGGCGTGCACCATGCGCGCTTCAGGCGCCCAGAACTGGAACAGGTTCCGGGGCGGGAGGGCCGACGTAGCGGGCCGTGGGACGGATCAGCTTGCGTGCCGCGTGCTGCTCGACGACGTGGGCTGACCAGCCGATCGCCCGGCTGATCGCGAAGGTCGAGGTGAACAGCTCGCGCGGCAGCCCGACGGCATCGAGGACGACCGCCGCGTAGTACTCGACGTTCGCGTAGAGCTCACGCCCCGGCTTGCGCTCGGCCAGCACCTCCAGCACCGCCTGCTCGACGCCCAGGGCCAGCTCGATTCGGGGTCCCCCGAGCTCGATCGCCGTCTCGCGCATCAGCGCCGCGCGGGGGTCCTCGGTGCGGTAGACGCGGTGCCCGAAGCCCATGATGCGCTCACCCCGGTCCACGGCATCGCGCGCCCAGTCCGCAGCACGATCAACGGTCCGGATGTCGTCCAGCATGTCCAGGGCGCGCGAGGGCGCCCCGCCGTGCAAGGGGCCGGACAGCGCCCCGAGGCCCGCCACGAGCCCGGAGCCGACGTCGGCCCCGGTCGACACGACGACGCGCGTCGCGAACGTCGAAGCGTTGAACCCGTGGTCGATGGTCGTCACGAGGTAGCGCTCGAGCGCGCGGACCTGCTCCTCACGCGGCGGGCGACCGGTCAGCATCTGGAGGTACCCGGCCACCAGGCCCAGGTCGGGATCGGGCCGTACCGCCTCCTCACCGCCACGCAGCCGCGCCAGC
>JBFJMP010000205.1:0-5121 GCA_041633895.1 Nitriliruptoraceae bacterium | reverse complement strand
TCGCCCTGCTGGTCGCCGACCTCGCCTCCCTCGACCTCGGCGACATGCTGTGGACCCTCGTCGACCCGTACGAGGTCGACCCCGCCTGTCCGCAGATGACCTACCACGTGGCCGGTGCCAACACTGGCGACGCCGCCGCCGTCGATCCGACCATCAGCGTCACCCTTGCCCCGGGCTTCGGCTACGTGCCCGGCAGCGCGACCCTCGGCCACGACGGTGGTGCCGCCACACCGCAGGCCGAGCCGACGGTGACCCGAGATGACACGGGGCGTCGGACGCTGACGTTCCGCACCGACGCGATCGTCGAGGACACGTTCGGCCTCGCCTTCGCCGCATGCGCCAACCTCTACCTCGGCACCCATGAGGCCGGCGAGGCGAGCGTTGACGGCGTCGGCATCGACGGGCCGTACGTGGGGGCGACGGACCCCACCGCGGTCGAGCTGGTCCAGGTCGTGGAGCAGACCGAGGAGGACGGCCCCACCGACACCCCGGACACGGCCCAGGAGATCGGGCCCAACGCCGTCGTGGCCGTGCACCTCCAGTCCGCCGAGGACACCGACCACCTGCGCATCGCTGTGCCCGACGAGCCGGACTCGCTGACGATCGTGCGCGTCTTCCCGCCGCCGACGGTCGACGCCGATGCGACCGTCCACGGCCCGGCGACCAGCCCGTTCGGGTTCTCCCCCGTCGGCTTCTCCCCAGTCGGGTTCAGCCCGGTCGGCTTCTCGCCGTACGGGTTCTCCCCGTACGGGTTCTCGCCCTACGGGTTCTCCAACGACGGGGCTCCCGTCAACGGCTCGGACGACGCCAGCGAACCGGACACGCTCAACGACGTCCCGACCCATCTCGCCCCGTCGGACACGACCGGGCTGCGGGCCGTGTCGGCCCATCGGGGCGACCAGGTCGAGACGATCCACCTGCGCAACCGTGACGGCGACGAGGGCTACTTCACGATCGGCATCTCCGGCTACAACGGTGCCACCGCCAGCGCCCCGGTGATCGTCACCGTCCAGCAGATCGCGCCGACGCCCAACCCGGCGCTCGAGGCCTGCGCCCCCGCCCCGTGGGACCTGACCGTGCCCTCGTCGGCGACGGCGCCTGGGTGGGACGGCGCCGAGCCGCCGCGCAGCATCTTCGTCGTGAATCGCCAGGTCAGCACGTCGCTGTACGGGGAGGCCGAGACGCTCGCCGGACTCGACGCGCTCGACCAGTTGGCCGCACGCCCGGAGATCGCCGGGATCGTGTTGGAGGTCGACCACGACTCCGAGGTCCGGCAGGCCTACGCCGACTGGCGCGCCGACTGGTGCAGCCCGACCGCCGCCAACGACGTGGCGTCGCGCATCCGCGGGCAGGTCCTCGCGCTCCGCGAGCTGTACCCGTCGATCGACACGATCGTGCTGGCTGGCGGTGACGAGGTCATCCCGGACTTCCGCCTCGCCGATGCCTCGCTGTTGGCCAACGAGGACCAGTACACCGAGTCGCTGCTGAACGCCTTCGGTGCCAACAACCCGACCGTGGCCGCCTACGCCAACGGCACCATCCCGAGCGTGGACCCCTACGGCACCGAGCGCCCGTCCGTGTGGGGCGACGCGTTCGCGTTCGTGCCCTCCGCCGGGGTCAGCCGACTGGTCGAGGCGCCCGCCGACTGGATCGTGCAGAAGGACCAGTACCTGATCAGCGACGGGACCCTGGACCCGGCGGACGGCTTCGTGTCCGGCTACGACGGGATGGTCGACGGGGCGCAGGCAGCAGCCGCGGCGCTGCAGCAGGCGGGCGTACCGACGACGCTGTTGGTCGACGATGCCGGGCCGTGGAGCGCCGAGGACTTCCGCGCCGCGGCCATCACCGCCACCCCGGACATCGCCGGCTGGAACGCCCACGCCAACCACTGGGCGCTGCTGTCGGCCCTCGGCAGCGCGCAGGGTGACGAGTCGCAGGCCGAGATCGTGACCGCCGCCGAGCAGGACGCACTCGGCCTCGGCGGCCTGGTGTTCTCGAACGGCTGCCACTTCGGCACCCAGGCACCGGACCGCCTCAACAGCGCCCCGACACCGGACCAGGCCGAGCGCCTGGACGACTGGGACGCCGCCATCGCCAGCCGCGGCGGCATCGCCGTGGCCAACAGCGGGTTCGGCATCTTCGAGACCGAGGTCGTCGGGTACGGCGAACAGTTGCAGACGCTGTTCGTCGAGGAACTCGAGACGGCACCGAACGCCGCCCTGGCGCTGGCCCGGGCCAAGACCCGCTACCTGACCTCGCTCGCCGTCCACGACGCCTACCAGTACAAGACGGTCCACCAGCTGTCCCTGTTCGGCCTCGGGACGTTCCGGATGACGGCCGCCTCCGGAGGTGGCGAGGACCCGACGCCGCCCGCGGACACGGACGCGATCCCCGTCACCACCGGCGACCTGGCGTTCGCCGCCGTCACCGGCCCGGACGGCACGTACTACGACGTCGTGGGCCACCCGACGGCGACCGACACGACGCCGTTGGCCGTCAACAGCCGCCCGGTGGTGCCGAAGCTGACCCTGGCCGTGCCGCTGCCGGACGGACGTGCATCCGCCGGCGTGTGGATCAACGACCTCACGTCGGCCCAGGTCGACGACCTCGACCCGCTCATCGCACGCGCCGCGGTCTCCCGCCCCGACCGCGAGGTCGAGGTCCAGACCCGCTCGACCATCTTCCCGACGGTGCCTGCGAGCACGGTCGACGCCGACGGCGTGTCCCACGTGACGTTCCCCGTCGGGGCGTTCACCACCCAGGCGGCCACGAACGCGATGGCGCACGGCACGCTGCGCCTTGACACCCGCATCGATGCGACCCTCCTGTTGCGCGATGCCTCACTGCCCGCCAGTACGCCCCACATCGATGCGGTGTCCGCGGTCCGCAGCGAGGACGGTGACCTCGTCGTCGTCGACGTGGTGGCCCACGACACCGGTGCCCCGAACGTCCGTGCCGCAGCCCTTGCACGCGACGACGTCGGCGAATGGACCTACAAGGAGCTGCACCTCGACGGCAACGGCCACTGGAGCAGCGCCTTCGCGCTCAGCAACGGGGCAAGTGAGGTCGTGGAGCTCCTCGTGCAGGTGTCCAACGGTCGGGGCGTCGGCTACTGGCGCAACAAGGGCGAGGCACCGCGCCTGCGCGTGGCCAGCCTCGACGGCGTCGACCTCACCTTCGCCAGCACGGCGGGCCAGCACCCCAGCGGGATCTGGCTCGGGCCGGTGGACGCCACGATCGTCGGCACGGACGGGGTCACCTACCGGGTCCACGACGGCGACCAGTTCGTGGGCGACTTCTCCAACGGCGACACGTTCATCGTCACCGGCGACGGCGACCACGATCTGCACGCCGCCGGCAGTGACGGAGCACACGTCCTTCGCACGCTGACGATCGACGGAACCGCCCCGACGATCACCCTCACCAACCCGCCCCTCGGCGCGACGTACCTCGCCGGTGACGACGCGGGCGCACTCACGTTCTCGTGTGCGGACGCCGTGACCGGTGCCACCTGCACGGCGACCCTCGACGGCGCCCCGATCGCGGACGGCGATCCCCTGCCGACGGCGGTCGCCGGGACCTACACCGTGGTCGTGAGCGCGACCGACGGCGTCGGCAACACCGCCGAGCTGACACGCGGCTACGTCGTCGAAGCGCGCTGGACGATGGGGGCGTTCCAGAGTCCGATCGACCCCAAGCCCCGGGTGAACGTGAAGACCCCCGGGTCCAACGTCGCCATCAAGTTCCAGGTGTGGGACACCGCCGGCAACGAGGTCATCGACGTCACCGTCATCGACACCGTGACGTGGACACCCATGTCGTGCTCGACGAAGGCACCGACCGGCCCGTCGTTCACGGCGACGGGCAGCCCCCCGGAACTCCACTCGGGCCACTTCCACATCGACGCGGACGCGCCAACGGCGAAGGGCTGCTACCTGCTCACCTTGTCCCTCGACGACGGGACGTCGCAGACCGCGTGGTTCCGGATCACCTGAGCCCACCCGGTCCGAACACCAGCTCCTCTGCCGGCCGCACGACCCCGAGGTGGTCCAGCGCGCCGGCGGCCGTCGCCCGCACCTCAGCCGCGCGCGGGTCACCAGCCACGTCGAAGGCCCGCGCCGCCGCGACCAGCGACAGCGCCGTGTCGTAGTCCACGTCGCCATCCCCGAGGCGCGCCATGAGGTCCTCGCCTGCCTGCAGCGCCGGTCCCGGTGCCCCCCGCAGCGCGGCCACACACGTCCGGAGCCGCTGCCCCGTGGCTCGCAGGCTCGCCGTCCCGAGCCCCGTGGCCGCGTCGACCAGGTCGGCCTCCCGAAGGGCCCGGTCGAGGTCGCGCCGGAACACGGCCAGCTCACCGAGGCGTGCGTGGACGTCGCGCACGAGCGCCGCCGCCCGGAGTGCCTCGAGCTGCGACAGCGCCGACTCGAGGCGCTCGCTCGCTTCGTCGAAGTGGCCCTCACGTGCTGCGAGCCGCCCCAGCGTCATGGTGGCGAAGTGCTGTCCGGCGGGGTACCCGGCCGCAGCGCACACCGCCCGCGCCTCCTCCAGCAGCGGACGGGCCCGGTCGTAGTGGCCCTGGTCGGCGAGCAGCTCGCCCAGGTTGCCGCTCGCGACCGCGGCAGCCACCTCGTCGCCCACCCGACGCCGCAGTTCGCGGGCGCGCTCGTACGCGTGGGTGGCCGCGTCCCACTCGCCCCGGTAGTAGGCCGCCATCGAGATCACGTTGTACGCCAGGCCCTCGCCGATGAGGTCGCCCGCATCCCGGAACAGTTCGAGGGTGCGCTGCTCGTCATCACGGCCGTCGACGCCCAGCAGCATCCTCGACCACGCCCGGACGTAGGACACCCGCGCCGCGACCTGGACGTCCGTGGTCGCAGCGGCCTCATCCGCGAGGGCAAGGGCGTCGTGTGGTCGGCCCTGGCGGATCCGGACGATCGCGGACTCGACCAGCAGTCGCGCGGCCTCACCCGTGCCCGCGTCGCTGTCCAGCGTCCGCCCGCGCGTGAACCACGCGAGCGCCTCCGGGTACTGGCCCTGCCGCTCACGGACCTGACCGATCCTCGTGCAGAGGTGGACCTGCTCCGACGGCGTGGCCACGGCCTTCGCACGGCGGAAGGCGTC
>JBFJMP010000204.1:0-5154 GCA_041633895.1 Nitriliruptoraceae bacterium | reverse complement strand
CGATGGGAGGGAGTGGACCGGACGTGCCACGCTGGGGGACGAGATGACGGAGATCACCACCGAGGTGCTGGACGAGTTGGCCGCGGGGCGTGCGGCCCTCCTGAACCGGGTCGAACGGCTCGAGGATGCCTGGGACGCGGTCCAGGCCGCATCCGGCGCCGATGACCGCGCCGGCCTCGTCACGGCCGACCTCGCACACATCCGGCACGACCTCGAACGACGGGACTACACCGTCGGCCTCTTCGGCCTCGTCAAGCGCGGCAAGTCGACACTGCTCAACGCGCTGCTCGGCGCCGAGTTGTCGCCCACCCACGTGACGCCGGAGACGGCCGTTCCCGTCCACGT
This sequence comes from Nitriliruptoraceae bacterium, assembly GCA_041633895.1. Classification (GTDB taxonomy): domain Bacteria; phylum Actinomycetota; class Nitriliruptoria; order Nitriliruptorales; family Nitriliruptoraceae; genus JBFJMP01. The sequence goes on along the minus strand of JBFJMP010000204.1, from coordinate 4,809 downwards.
CCGGTACGGCAGGCGCGTGCAGGCGATGGTGCACCTCGTCGACGGCGAGGTCCGGGCCGTCGCGCCCGACGAGGTGGGGAACTGGACGTCCCAGAAGCACAACGGCGCCAACCACCGTGGCGTCACGCACGTCGAGTGGTCGCACCCCTCGTCGCTGTTGCGTCAGGGGGTGTGCCTCGTGGACACGCCGGGCCTCGACGATGCCGAGGCGGACGAGTGGTACACGCGCCGCACCATCCAGGAGCTCAGTGGCGCGGACGTCGGGATCGTGCTGTTCATGTCTCCGCCAACCGTCGGGGCCACCGAGATGGACTTCCTGCGGAAGGTCACCGCGGCACACCTCGACCGAACGCTGCTCGTCTGCAACTTCTACCCACAGCACTTCGCGGACCCCGCGACTCGTGATCAGGTGCTCGGCTACGTGCGCCAGCGCGTGGTCGAGGCGACCGGCGTGGACGCGGTCCAGATCCTGCCCATCTGTGCCCAGCAGGCCTGGGAGGCCCGCCGGACGGACGACGAGGTCCTGTGGGCCCAGTCCGGAGGTCGTGGCCTGCTCGACGCCGTCGCCGAGGTGATCCAGGCGCACACGGGGAGTGCAGCGCTCGTCGCCGCTGCCGATGCACTCGACCGCGTGGAGCAGCTGATCCGGTCGAGCATCGACCTGCGCCTGCGCCTGCTGCGGCAACGCGACCTGTCCGTCCTCGCGCGCCTTCGGGAGCACCGCGAGCGCGCCGACGGTCCCGAGCGCGAGTTCGACCGTCGCCTGTGTGACCTCGACGGGACGACGAATGCGTTGCGCGCGCTGGTGCAGCAGGCGTTCCTGCGTGGGCGCGCGGCGATCGCCGAGGCCGAGACGCCACGTGAACTCGCGGACCTCGTCGGGGCGACCCGGCGCGAGGTGGAGGTGGTGACCGAGGACGCCTACCAGCGGGTGCGGGCCCGACTGACAAGCCTGCAACGGGACGTCGCCGACTCGTTCGATCGCGACGTGGCGGCGAGCTTCTTCGAACTCGGGGAGGTCCTGCCGGTGTCCGGCATGTCGGGTGAACTGCCGGGGCGCCCCATCGGCACGCTGGACGCGATGACGAGCGCTCGCGGCGCGGCCCTCGGGGGACTCGTCGGCGGAGGCGCGACGATGGCGATCGCCGGGTCGCTGCTGGGACCGATCGGACTGCTCGCCGGGGCACTGCTCGGGTGGCGCCTCGGCGGCACGCTCGGACCCGGTCGCCAGCTGCGGCACCTGCGTGAGGACGTCGATCGACTGCTGGGCGAGGTGTGCGATGCCCTCCTCGAGGACTTCGACCGCCGCGTCGATGCGGCCATCGACGTCGTCCGTGAGGGCATCGAGGTGCGCCGCGAGGGATTCCTCACCGACCTCGGTGCCGCATCCGTGATGATCGAGACGTTCGCGCCCGGGAGCCTGGAACGACGGGTGGCCGTCGACACGCTCACCACCGTGCGCAGCGACCTGGCCAGTGGGGTCGACGCGCGCTCACCCGCCAACGTCGCCTGACTGACCGGGTGCGTCCGGTCGGACGACGGCGACCTGCGAGGACGGCAGGTCCAGGCGCACGACCGCGTCCTCGTGGACCTCGGGACGGTGCGGGATCAGGACCTCGATGACGTCGTCGGGTTGGTGGTGGTCGGGCTTGGTCTCCGGGTGCGGGCGGTAGACCAGGCCGTCCATGACGGGGCTGTTCCCGACGCGCACCTGGCACGGGACGAACGAGAACGTCTCGGTCGGGACCTCGGGATGCCACGTGGCCTCGACCGTCCACCACGGGGCGGTGAACTCGATCGTGATGGGGCCCGTCGACACGTTGACCGTGCCGCGATGCAGGCCGTCGAGGGGGATGCCCTCGGCCTCGAACAGCGGCCACTGCAGCGCCAGGGTCCCATACGGGAACCGCGGGTCCTCCGCGCGGCCGGACGCGACGCCATGGCCGGCCACGACCCGCCCGTACACCCGCACGTGCTCGTCGGGTACGTCCTCGTAGCGGCGCATCGCGTTCCGGATCTGTCAGGGTCGGCGTCGGACGATGCAACCGTAGGCGCACGGACGACGTCACACTGGCAGTGGACGACCTCGGGAGAGCCACCCATGCGTGCAGTCGGAGTGCTGGCCGGAGTGACCGCCGCGACCCTCGTGGTCGGCGGGATCACGATCGGCCTGACCGGCGACGACGGACCGACGGCGGACCCCGGGCGCGATCCCGATCGTGTCCTGGCCGCCGGCGTGGGCCTGGTCGGCTTCGACGCCTGCGACAGCCTCGTCGACCACCTCGTGACCTCGGCCGCCAAGTCCGATCCCTGGTTGCTGACCGGCAACATCGGGTGGATGGAGGAGGGCGACGTCGCGATGGACGACGCCGCCGAGCCCGCCGCACCGACGGCCGGAGCCGGCGAGTCCGCGCGGTCGTCGTCGGACACCAACGTCCAGGTGGCCGGCGTCGACGAGCCGGACCTGGTCGAGACGGACGGGCTGCGCCTGTTCAGCGTCGCCAACGGTCGGCTCCAGGTCACCGACGTCAGCTCCCCGGCGCCCGCGCCCATCGCGGACGTGGCGGTCCCCGGCGACGTGTGGGACGAGGGCCAACTCCTGCTCCACGAGGACCGCCTGCTGGGGATCTTCCCGCGATGGGGCGACGTCCGCCTCGGCGGCGTCGCCTTCGATGCCCGGTTCGCGCCCCAGGGCACGCAGACCACGCTCGTCGCCCTCTGGGACGTGTCCGACGAGGTACCCGCACTCGTCGCCGAGATGGAGGTCGAGGGCCACCTCGTGTCCGCGCGCGCCATCGACGGGACGGCGCACCTGATCGTCTCGCACCAGCCCCAGCCGCTGCCCGCGGACGCACTGGACGAGGTCTGGAACGCCCGCACCCCGGAGGACGCCAGCAAGGTCGTCCTGACCGCGCTGGCGGACACGACCGCCACGGACTGGCTGCCGGCGCTGCGACACACGGACGCGCGCGGCGTCGTGTCGGAGGGCTCGGCCGTCGACTGCCTCGACGTCAAGCAGACCAGCGAGGTGAACGACACCGCCATGCTGCAGGTCCTGACCCTGGCGATGCAGGACGACGACCTGCAGCCCGAGGGGGCCACGGCCGTCCTGACCAGTGCCATGACGGTGACCGCCAGTGCGACCGAGCTGGTCGTCGCCACCCCGGTCTGGCCCCGAATGGGCTTCCCGGGTGGCCCCCTGCCGGTGGACCCGGGCATCGGCGGCGTCGAGTTCGACGACACGGTGGAGCCGCCCCCGGCGCCGGATGCACCTCCGGTCGAGTTGGAGGATGCGCCCAAGCCCGAGACCGAAGAGGCCGTCCCGGCGGTCCCGGAGGTCGCGCCAGCCGTCGCCGCGGAGCCGGTGGCACCGATCGCCGAGTCGACCGTGACGACGCGACTGCACCTGTTCGACCTCGGCGACGGCGGGGCGTCGTACCGGGCGTCCGGCGTCATCGACGGAACGCTGCTCAACCAGTTCTCCATGTCGCTGGACGACGGGCGCCTGCGCACGGCCGCGACGGTGGGCGACATGTGGGCGGGCAACTCGGAGTCCGTGGTCAGCGTCCTCGAGGCCCGCAACGACACCCTCGAGGTCGTCGGTGCCGTCGGGGGCCTGGGCCGCGGCGAGCAGATCCACTCGGTGCGCTTCGTCGGTGACCGCGGGTACGTGGTCACGTTCCGGCAGACCGACCCGCTGTACACGATCGACCTGTCGGATCCCGTGAACCCGGTGGCCACGGGTGAACTCAAGATCACCGGGTACAGCGCGTACCTGCACCCCCTCAGCGACGACATCCTCCTCGGCGTCGGTCAGGAGGCGACCGAGCAGGGTCAGACGCTCGGGACCCAGGTGGCCCTGTTCGACGTGAGCGACCCCGCCGCCCCGACGCGCATCGCGCAGGTCGTCGTGCCGAACGCGTGGAGCGAGGCCGAGTGGGACCACCATGCGGTGCTCGTCCACGACGGCGTGCTCGCCCTGCCGTACGAGCGCTGGTTCGAGCCGTCGTCGGACCACCCCGAGGGCTACGAGTCCGGTGCCCTCGTGGTCGGCCTCGGCGACCGCACGCTCGAGGTCCGGGGCTCCGTGACGCAGACCGGCGTCGACACCGAGTCGTTCGACATGTGGTCTGCCGCCATCCGACGGATCGTGTCCGTGGACGGCACGCTGTTCACGGTCTCGCGCCACGCCGTCGAGGGCTTCGACGCGACGACGCTCACGTCGACCGGTGCGGCGGTCTTCGGGTCCTGACGCGCCGAGCCGGTCAGATCTCGTCGAGCAGTCGCGCCTTCTTCTCGGCGAACTCCTCGTCGCTGAGCGCGCCCCGTTCGTGCAGGTCGGCCAGCGATGCCAGCTTCTCGACCGCGTCCCGCGGCGCGGCCGCCGGGGCGCTGCCGCGGAGTTCGATCGTGCGGTTCTCGCGGACGCGGTAGACCTCGGACTGGAACGCCTCCGGGTCCGGGATGTCGGTCAGGCGCGACTGGCCCTGGGACCCGGCGGACTCGATGAGGACGTCGCCGTAGCCGAGCAGGCGTTCGACGACGTTCTGCTGGAAGAGGACGTTGTTGATGTTCTCGAGCGGGATCTCGATGCCGCCACGGCTGACGATCCCGTCGCGCACGATGATGCGCTCCGTGGTCAGCACGTACAGGCGGAACTTCCACCGGATGACCGGGGGCACGGCGAACGCGAGGATGGCCACACCGCCGGCGATGCCCAGCGCCCACGCCCCGGCGCCGTCGAAGCTGGCCATCCCCACGATGATCGCGGCCAGTCCCACGACGGCCCACAGCGCGGACATGGCGAGT
>JBFJMP010000203.1:0-5159 GCA_041633895.1 Nitriliruptoraceae bacterium | reverse complement strand
GTCGAGGACCCCTTCGCCCTCGCCGTCTCGGAGCCGGCGGACCTGCTGACGACGGTGACCCAGCAGATGCTCGACGCGGGCGCCGCCCTCGGCCGAGCCTTCCTGCACTTCTGGGACACGCAGCAGTGGTTCGTGTCCAGCCAGGGCCACCGGATCAGCCAGCACCTCGTCGAGTCCGGGGGCGGGATGTCGGCCATGGCCATCGGCGAGCACGAGACCCAGATCCGCTCCTATCCGCAGTCCTTCGGCCACTACCTCGCGGGTGGCTACGAGGTCGTGCGTGGCTTCGACCTCACGGCACACGCCGAGCGCCTCGCCGAGGAGGCACAGGCGCTGCTGACCGCGCCGGTCTGCCCGCCGGGCCAGCGCGACCTCATCCTCGGCGCCAGCCAGGTCGCGCTCCAGATCCACGAGTCCGTCGGCCACGCGATCGAGCTGGATCGCATCCTCGGGTGGGAGGCCGCCTTCGCCGGCACCTCGTTCCTCGACCTCGCCGAGCTCGGACGACTCCGGTACGGCTCGGACCTGATGACCATCACGGCGGACGCCACCATCCCGGGTGCGATGGGCACCTTCGGCTACGACGACGAGGGCACGCCCGCCCAACGCGTCGACATCGTCCGTGACGGGACCTGGGTCGGGGTCCTGTCCGGCCGTGACAGCGCCCACCTCGCCGGTCTGCCGCCGGGCGGCATGGTCCGCGGTGACGGCTACGGCCGCCTCCCGATGGTCCGCATGACCAACGTCGGGCTCGAGGCCGGCGACTCCTCGCTCGAGGAGATGATCGCCGACACGAAGGACGGCGTCCTCATGGACACCAACCGGTCGTGGTCGATCGACGACCGTCGCCTGAACTTCCAGTTCGGGTGCGAGATCGGCTGGGAGATCACCAACGGCCAGCGTGGACGAATGCTCCGGAACCCGACCTACACCGGCATCACCCCGCGGTTCTGGGCCAGCATGGACCGGCTCGGCAACGTCGACGAGCGTGTGCTCTGGGGCTTGCCCAACTGTGGAAAGGGCCAACCGATGCAGACCGCCCACACCGGCCACCCGGCACCGCCCGCTCGATTCCACGACGTTCGCGTGGGGGTGTCCTCATGAGTGCAGGGCTCCCCGACCTCGACGCCTTGGCCGCGAGCGTCCTCGACCGCCTGCCGGCCGGCGTCGACGGCCATGTGGTCGCCGCGCACGTCGACCAGGGCCTGACCCGGTTCGCGAACTCCCACGTCCACCAGAACGTGTCGGACCGGACCACGAGTGTGGACCTGCGCGTGCTGGTGGACGGACGAGCGGCGTCGTCGTCGACCACCCGCATCACCGAGGACGGACTGGCCGCGGTCGTCCAGGACGCCGTCGACCTCGCGCGGATCAGCCCCGTGGACGAGGACCACCCCGGGTTCGCCCCAGCGCACGACGTGCCGTCCCCCCGCCCCCACGACGCCGCGACGCGGGCTGCCACCCCAGCCGACCGCGCAGAGCTGGTCCGGGCGTTCATCGAGGTCAGCGGCGCCGGCAACGCGGCGGGGTTCTGCGAGACCGTGACCCTGACCGCTGCCCACGCCAACACCCTCGGCCACCGTGCCAGCGCGACCTCGACGCGAGCCACCCTCGACGGCATCCACCGGTCGGGCGCCGTGTCCGGCAGCGGCCACCAGACGTCGCGCTCGCTTGCCGACATCGACGGGGCAGCCGTTGGCCGGAAGGCCGCCCACCTCCTCGCGGCGTCGCGCAAGCCGATCGACCTCGCCCCCGAACGACTGCCGATCGTCCTCGGCCCCGAGGCCACGGCCACCGTTGCGGTCTTCCTCGGCCTGTACGGGTTCAACGCCAAGGCCGTGGCCGAAGGGCGCTCCTTCGTCCGCGTCGGCGAGGAGCAGTTCGATCCTGCCTTCCGACTGGCAGACGACCCGACCGATCCGAGGGCCTGCGGGACGCTGGTCGACGCGGAGGGCCAGGCACGCCAACGGCTGGTCCTGGTGCAGGACGGTCGCAGCGTGGCGGTCGCACACGACCGCCGCACGGCCGCCGCGGCCGGGACCACCAGCACCGGGCACCACGTGCCGGGGTCGGACACGATGGGGCCGATACCGACCGACCTGGTCGTCGCCGGCGGCGACACGCCCCCCGCGGACCTGGTGGCCGACATCGAACGCGGCCTCCTGGTCACCTCCTTCAACTACTGCCACGTGCTCGACCCGCGAACGGTCGTGGTGACCGGCCTCACCCGCAACGGGACCTTCCTCGTGGAGGACGGGGAGATCACCCACGCGGTGGGCAACCTGCGGTTCACCCAGTCGTTCGTCGACGCGGTGGGCCCGGGGGCCGTCCTCGGCGTCGGGGACGACGGCCGCCACGCGAACTGCGAGTTCGCCCCGGGGATGGTCATCGCCCCGTCCCTGCACCTCGCCTCCTGGAACATCACGGGCGGCGCCGAGGGCTGACCGAACAGGGCGGGGCGCTAGCGTCGGCGACCCCCGGTACGAGGCAGGCCCGTGACCCAGCAGACGTTCCGACGCGCGCTCGTGACCGGCGCATCGGCCGGCATCGGTGCCGCCATCGCCACCCGCCTGGCCGCCCACGGCACCGACCTCGTGCTCGTGGCACGGCGGGCCGACGCGCTGGACGAACTGGCGGCACGCCTGTCCAGCCTCCACGGGATCACCGCGACCACCCTGGTCGCAGACCTCACCGACGCTGACGACCTCGATGCCGTTGGCCAGCGCCTCGATGCGGCCCCGCACGTCGACCTCGTCGTCAACAATGCGGGGTACGGCACGGTCGGGCCCATCGTGTCGTCATCGCTGGACGCCGAAGTCGGCCAGGTGTCCCTGAACATGACGGCCCTGACCCTGCTGTCCATCCGCGCGGCGAACGTCTTCCGGGACCGCGGGAAGGGCGGCATTCTCAACGTCTCCTCGATGGCCGCCTGGACCCCCGCGGCCAACAACGCGACGTACTCGGCGTCCAAGGCCTACGTGTCCAGCTTCACCGAGGCGCTCCACGAGGAACTGCGCGCCACCGGCGTCCACGTCACCTGCCTCGCCCCCGGCTTCACCCGGACGGAGTTCCACGCCGCCTCCGACTGGACCGTCGGCGAGATCCCGAACGCCGCGTGGATGAGCGCCGAAGCCGTTGCGGAGGCGGCCGTCGCCGCCGTCCAGGCGAATCGGGCCGTCTGCGTCCCGGGCGTCGCCAACAAGGTCGTGACGGGCATGGCCAGGGTGCTGCCGGCCGGGATCTCGCGTCGCGTGACCGGACTCGTGGCAAATCGGCTCGGGTGAGCACTAGCGTCAGGCGCCACGGGATCGGAAGAGGAGCCAACCCACATGACCGACGCGATCGAAGACCTGCTCAGCGAGGACCGCACGTTCCCGCCGCCGGACGCGTTCACCTCGCAGGCGCTGGTGGCGGACACCTCGCTGTACGAGGAGGCGGACGCCGACCGGGAGGCGTTCTGGGCGCGGCAGGCGGGCGAGTTGGACTGGTTCGAGCCGTGGTCACAGGTGCTCGACTGGCAACCGCCCTACGCGACGTGGTTCGCCGACGGCAAGCTGAACGTCGCACACAACTGCCTCGACCGCCACGTGGAGGCAGGTCATGGCGACCAGGTCGCCTACCACTGGGAGGGTGAGCCGGGCGACACCCGCACGATCACGTACGCCGACCTGCTGACGGACGTGCAGCAGGCCGCGAACGCCCTGAAGTCGCTGGGCGTGGGCAAGGGTGACCGCGTCGCGATCTACCTGCCGATGATCCCCGAGCTGCCCACGATCATGCTGGCGTGTGCCCGGATCGGGGCGCCGCACTCGGTCGTGTTCGCGGGGTTCTCGGCACAGGCGTTGGAGGACCGGATCAACGATGCCGAGTGCAAGGTGCTGGTGACCGCGGACGGGGCGCACCGTCGCGGCGACGTGTTCCCGCTCAAGGACATGGCGGACAAGGCGCTGGACAAGACCCCGTCGATCACGAACACGATCGTGGTCCGGCGCACCGAGAACGACGTGGCGATGGTCGACGGGCGCGACCTGTGGTGGCACGACCTCGTCCCCGCGCAGGAGGCGGACTGCCCGGCCGAACCCATGGACGCCGAAGACCTGCTGTACCTGCTCTACACCTCGGGGACCACGGGCAAGCCCAAGGGGATCATGCACACCACCGGCGGATACCTGACCCAGGTCGCCTACACGCACAAGCAGGTGTTCGACCTGCACCCGGACACCGACGTGTACTGGTGCGCGGCCGACATCGGCTGGGTGACCGGCCACTCCTACATCGTGTACGGACCGCTCGCGAACCGTGCGACCTCGGTGATGTACGAGGGCACGCCGAACTTCCCGGCCGAGGATCGCCACTGGCAGATCATCGAGCGCTACGGCGTCACCCAGTACTACACGGCCCCGACGCTGATCCGCACGTTCATGAAGTGGGGCGAGCAGCACCTCGACGGCCACGACCTGTCCAGCCTCAAGATGCTGGGCACCGTGGGCGAGCCGATCAACCCCGAGGCATGGGTCTGGTACCACGAGCACGTCGGCAAGCGCACCTGCCCGATCGTGGACACGTGGTGGCAGACCGAGACGGGCGCGATCATGATCTCGCCGCTGCCCGGGACGACGACCACGAAGCCCGGCTCCGCGACGTTCCCCCTGCCCGGCATCTCGGCCACGATCCTCGACGAGCAGGGCGCAGAGGTCGGCGTGCCAGGCGGCGGCTACCTCGTGCTCGACAAGCCATGGCCGTCGATGCTGCGCGGCATCTGGGGCGACGACCAGCGGTTCCGCGACACCTACTGGGCGCGGTTCGACGAGGGCATCTACTTCGCAGGTGACGGCGCCAAGCGCGACGCGGACGGCTACTTCTGGCTGCTCGGACGCGTCGACGACGTCATGAACATCTCGGGCCACCGCATCTCGACAACCGAGATCGAGTCCGCGCTGGTGTCCCATCCCAAGGTCGCCGAGGCGGCGGTCGTGGGCCGTGCCGACGCACAGACCGGCCAGGCGATCGCCGCATTCGTGATCCCCCGCGGACACGTCACCGGTGACGACGCCCTGGCCAAGGAACTGCGCGACCACGTGGCCACGGTGATCTCCCCGATCGCGAAGCCCGCATCCCTGCTGTTCACCACGGACCTGCCCAAGACCCGCTCGGGCAAG